>JAXJVZ010000074.1:0-6881 GCA_036308285.1 Agathobacter sp.
AATATGTTCCTACGAATACCAATGCTGCCATCATTGCTGTGATTGTAATATCACTTACCTTTATCTTGTTATCCATGTGTTCCTCCTTAAAATCATATAACTTTATTGCGCCATCTTATAAGTCTAAAAATCTCTTTGCATTATTATAGAAAATATCTCTCACAGCGTCTTCTCCAAGTCCACAGGCCTGAACCTTCTGTATCTCTACTGATGGGGCGTGAAATGGAATATCGATTCCAAACATTACTTTGCGTGTTTTCTCGTATGCGTTTCTTATCTGGGCGCTCATTGATGTACCCGATGTCTCGAGATAAATATTTTCGTATCTCATTGCCACATTAATTGCTGCATCTACATAGATTCCATGACCATGTCCCATATGAAGCATGACTATCTTAAGCTTTGGATGCTTCTCCGCTAAAAGACCAATCTGCCATGGAAGTGAGAATGGCTCATGTCCAGAATGAACATACAGTGGAACATTATATTTCTCGCATATTTCTGCTGCCGGGTCGACGCACGGTGCATCTGCTGCATATCCGTCAAATAATGACTGTATCTTTCCACCCTTAAAATTCTCGTTGCTTATAAGGTGCTCAAGTAAATCGTATGCTTCATTTCCTTTTGAGCAGTCAATCCTTGCAACAGGAATTATTCTGTCCGGATATTTCTTATATGCTTCTAATACTTCCTGATATTCCATGGATTTTGTGGAACATAAAACCGTTTTCTCAATGTTATAGGTATCCATCTGTTCTATTATGTACTCGGCATCTGCTTTTATGTTAAATGGTTGACCACGCTGTCCGATATGAGAGTGCATGTCTATCTTTGGAAATCTTCTAAATATTTCATTTTCAATAATATCTTTCATTTTTTATCCTTCCCATTTTTATCTCTAGTACAACCGTTTTTAATTAAGCAGACTTTATTGCTTGCCTGTTTTCATGAGAGCACTTTTCAGATATCCTCAGCGTAACACGGTTGTAGAAAAAATATCAGCATGGCTGACGCATATTCTGTAGCAGGAACGCTGGGGCTTTCTTTAATTTAAAAAACGATATCTGCATTATATATGTACTATTGGATATATCTCAATGGTCAATTTAAACTTTTCTAATAAGGTCAGATTAAGATTAAAGAAGGCTCAAATATTTGGGGGATGTATAATTTGTGATTAAAGAATTCTTTTTTAAATATTTTGTTCTAAAAATTTCATCTATCACCACTTTTAGAAGTGGGAGTCGTCTTCAACTAAAGATAAAAATAGCCAAAGATAGAATGGCTCCCAAAATAAACTTTGTGAGCCAAACGTTACCTTTGGCGATTTAATCTAAGTTTTTCTATATAAGTTTTTACCTTAAAATTCTAGCAACATTTTTATTAAGCTGGTGTTGGAATTTTCTTGTCTGTATACAGAATATGATTGATAAGCCAGCCTAAAAGATACTCCACAAGACTTTGCATATATTCCTGCGGCTGTGCTTCTATATCCTCTCTTCTTACCTCAGCCATTTTGTATATGAATGCCTTATGCGCTCTCTTTTGAGCTTCAAGTCCCTCATAATTAATGCTTGCCATATACTTTTCCTCATCTGAAAAATGAAATTCCGTATATGTCTTAAGCTCTGTCAATATATCCATAATCTCATCACACTGGCTTTCGTCTATGCCCTCTCGCACCATATCATATGCTTTGCCAATAATACGAAACAGCTCTCTGTGCTCATCATCAATCACTGGATTGCCGACGCAATATTCCTCAGAAAAATCACAGATATTCTCTTTAATCATCCATTCCTCAAGTGGTGGTAGCTTGCCTATCATCATGTCAGTTCCGATGATATGCTGATACAGCCATTCTGCCAAAAACTTCATCATTTCCTCTAACATATCTGACTGATTTTCAAGCTCATCAATATCCATAAATTCCCACTGACGAATCTTATTACGGAATACTGTATGCTGTGCTCGCTGAAGAATAAGCTCTGGGTCACGAATCTTCTCCATATATGCTTCCTCACCATCAAAATGATTAATAGAATATTCTTCTAACTCAGCAAGCAATGTCTTTATCTCAGTATACCTATCCGAAACATAATGATTCTTAAGCATATCGAGAATAGAATTAATTATTTCAAATAAATGCTCATGCTCCTTATCAAGCTTTTCTACTCCCATAAGACAATCTTCTGTAAATTGAAACATCTCTAACAACCTTCTTTCCCAAGTACTTATATATTACTTTGATATTTCCCTCATATTATACTACAATTTTTGCTGTGTTGCAGAGAAGTTTTTCTTTATTTTTTAATAATTTTAATAAAAAACTTATGTAATGAGGTGTCATCATCAAGCTCCGGATGAAATGAAACTCCAAGCTGATTTTTGTAGCGAACCCCAACAATATTGTTATCTACAGTCGCAAGAACTTCTACACCATCATCCACACTCTCAATATACGGTGCCCTTATAAAAGTCATGGGAATCTCACCTATTCCAGAAAACTGCTTGTTTGTATGAAAACTTCCAAGCTGTCTGCCGTATGCGTTTCTTTTAACTGTAACAGGTAATGTTGCAAAATATTTTCTATCATCATTTGACAAATTCTCTGCCAATAAAATCAAACCTGCACAGGTGCCAAAAACAGGAAGTCCGTTTTCTATTTTTTCTTTTAAAATATCAAACATTCCCAACTCATTAAGCAGCTTTCCCATAACAGTACTCTCTCCACCTGGAAGAATGAGTCCGTCCATATCTCTATCAAGATCTTTTCTCTGGCGTATCTCAAAGCTGTCTACTCCAAGCGATGCAAGCATTTTCTCATGCTCTATAAAAGCCCCCTGAACAGCTAATACTCCTACTACCATTTTATTTTCCTCTTTCTGCCATTAAGATTTCAATTTCCTGTTCGTTGATTCCTACCATAGCTTCTCCTAAATCTTCTGATAACTCAGCAAGTAACTTAGCATCGTTGAAATTTGTTACAGCTTTTACTATAGCTGCCGCACGCTTTTTAGGGTCTCCTGATTTGAAGATACCGGAGCCTACGAATACACCTTCTGCGCCTAACTGCATCATAAGTGCTGCATCCGCTGGTGTTGCAACTCCACCTGCTGCAAAGTTTACTACAGGAAGCTTTCCATTCTCATGAACATACTTTACCAAATCGTAAGATACCTGAAGCTCCTTAGCTGTATTGAACAACTCGTCTTCTCTCATTGACTTAATTCTGGCAATCTCCTGATTCATTTTTCTCATGTGACGCACTGCCTGTACCACATCACCAGTACCTGGCTCACCCTTTGTTCTAATCATCGAAGCTCCTTCTTCAATTCTTCTTAAAGCCTCGCCTAAATCCTTAGCACCACATACAAATGGCACCTTGAACTTAGTCTTATCAATGTGGAAGACATCATCAGCTGGTGAGAGAACTTCACTCTCATCAATGTAATCAATCTCAATAGCTTCTAAAATCTGAGCCTCTGCAAAATGTCCAATTCTGCATTTTGCCATAACAGGAATTGAAACTGCCTCCTGAATACCCTTTATCATCTTAGGGTCGCTCATTCTGGAAACACCACCAGCTGCTCTGATATCAGCAGGTATTCTCTCAAGCGCCATAACCGCACATGCGCCAGCCTCCTCAGCAATTCTGGCCTGCTCTGGTGTTGTAACGTCCATAATTACTCCACCCTTTAACATCTGTGCTAACTCCTTGTTAAGTCCATATCTTTCATTTGTCATTGTTATACCTCTTTCTATCTTTATTATTTTTGCTTGCTACGAAATGTGCATCTGAAATCTTGCGCCAGTGAATATGCATATCCACTGGTGCAAGCCAAAATATTCACTTTACATCCGGATAAGGATAAATTATAATCTTTATTGACCTTTTTGAAATACTCAATTTTGATATATTGGACAATGTCAGAAATGAAAGGATATAACCAAATGCTTACATATTCATTCTCAGATATAGGGTCAGATACCTTATACAATCATCTATATAAATGCATAAAAAACGACATAATAAACGGAATTCTGCCAACAGACAGCAAACTCCCATCCAAGAGAAGCTTTGCAAAAAATCTGGGTATAAGCGTAATTACTGTTGAGAATGCGTATGCCCAGCTCATAGCCGAAGGATATGTATATTCTCTACCTAAACGAGGCTTTTTTGTGGCAGATATCAAAAATAGCCAGTCACTTTCGACTACTAAGAAAGCCAAAAAGAAGACTCCGCCCTCTGAACAAATCAGCATAAAATCCGCCCATAAAGATTATATTGCTGATTTCTCAAGCAACCAGACGGACATTGATAATTTTCCTTTTTCCATCTGGGCAAAATTGGTTCGTGAAATATTAAACGAAAATCAGCAGGAGCTTGTCACTAACCCACCATGCGGTGGTATTTTAGAGCTTCGATGCGCAATTGCACAGCACCTTAAGAGCTACCGCAATCTTGATGTCCTGCCTGAACAGATAATAATTGGTGCAGGGACAGAGTATCTCTATGGGCTTCTTATCCAGCTACTTGGCTTTGATAAGTATTACGCGGTTGAGGACCCAGGCTACGATAAAATATATAAAATTTACAAAAAACATAATGTTAACTGCAATTACATTCCTCTCGACTCAGAGGGAATACAGATTGATAAACTAGAGGACAATAACATCAATGTGGTACACATATCACCTTCCCACCATTTTCCTACCGGTATTATCATGCCAATCAGCCGACGCTATGAGCTACTAGGCTGGGCGTCAAAATCAAATGACAGATATATTATAGAAGATGATTATGACAGCGAATTCAGAATGACTGGTAAACCGATTCCGGCTCTTTTGGATATTGATATGCAGGAAAAAGTAATCTACATTAACACTTTTTCAAAGACACTTGCATCAACTGTCCGAATAAGCTACATGGTTCTGCCCTTGCATCTAATTAAAAAATTTTACGACGAACTGGCCTTCTATTCATGCACAGTATCAAACTTTGAACAATACACTCTTGCGCGTTTTATCGAGAAGGGATACTTTGAAAAGCATCTGAACCGGATGAGAAATTATTATCATAATAAGAGAGACTTTTTACTAAAGTGCATTGAAGAAAGTGACTTTGCTCCTTTTGTAAAAATTATGGAGGAGGACTCAGGTCTTCACTTTATCATGAAAATAAACACGGAAATATCCGACAGGGATTTCTGCAAGTACGCAGAAAAAAAAGGGATAAGGCTTACCGCATTATCCCAGTTCTACTCAACCGAAAAGCAGGTTGAGCACTATTTTGTTATTAATTACTCCTCGGTGAATGAGGATAAAATCGAAGAGGCCATATCAGTTCTTTACGATATAGTCACTACTCATTAAGCTGGCTTACAGGAACAGCGATATTACATACAAAATAGGGGCTGTTTTGCAGCCCCTTTAAATTGCAGCTGAGTGCTTTTTATACACTCAGCTGCTTTTTATATATGATAAAACCTCTTTAATATATTCTCATGCAATCTTCATTCTGATTTACCCAATAATTGTATTCACTGTCAATGTTATTGGCAATCTTGTTTGAATCCTTACCTGTGTATACATATAAATCTTCATTCTTTACATATACAATTCTGTTACTGTTAACAACAGTATAGTTTGATACATTCTTGTCCACTTTTTCTTTATCGCCCTTATTGTCATAAACAAGAAGGTCTTCGTCGTCAGAAAGACATACAACAGAATCTTTCTCTGTAATTACAGCACCATAGTTAGTAGATACATTCTTAGCAATTTCTTCTGTCTTGCCATCTTTGAATACACTAAGGTCTGCTTTATCCTCTGAGTAATCTACATCACTCATGAAATAGTATGCACCATCTGCCCAGTATCCGTATCCAGCATTCTTTGATAATACATCAATTTCCTTAAGCTCTGATCCGGAAATCTTATATGCTACAAGCTTGAAACCATCATCATAATCAGCATCTTCGTCTTTAATTCCAACTACGATTTCATTTCCTTTATGGTTTGCTGACATATGATATGCATTCTCTTTGAACTTCTGGCTCTTTGATGTTCCAATCTGATAGAAGTAATCAACATCACTTTCGTCATCGTAATCATCACCAACCAAGTACTCGATTTCTCCTGCGTAAGAAAGCTCGCTTAATTTAATCTTATCTGTTTTCTTGTCTTCTTTCTCATAGTAGAATGCTATCTCTTTCGAGGCATCAGCTTTAACTCCACCTACATTTTCCTTGATAAGAGTTTCTTTACCCTTCTTTACAATATAAAGGTCCATCTTAGAAGTCTCGATTGTCATTTCTTCTAATTCTTCTCTCATCTCTTCAGCATCTTCGTAGTCGTATAAGTCATCCTGATAATCCCAGTAATCATCGTAGTATGCATCATCATCATACAAATACCACTTTGTTCCATCTGTGTATACTCTGTCGTAATCTTTTCCATATGTATATTTCATTCCCATATCTTCATCTTCATACATATAGTAAGAATTTAAGAATGCTACAGGGTCTGTGATATATGTTGTATATCTGTACTCGTCAAATGATAACTCTGGTGTTGTCTCTGTCAGGTAATCTTTCTCTTCTGGTTCTTTTGGCTCTTCCTTTGGACAATCATCCTCTACAAAGTCGATACCTTTTTTCTTAGTTACATCATCTTTTGTGAAGTATATGATATCATTCTCATCATCAATATCAACTACTGAAGATACATCCTCTGCAACTTTTTCCTCTTTACCCTTTTCATCAAATGAAAGAAGTTCATCACCATCAAGTACATAAAGCTTGTCTAAATAGTCTGCCTCTACAGTAACACTCTTCTTTAATTTGTCACTTGAATCTTTCTTTGGATCATATGTATAT
>JAXJVZ010000075.1:0-13929 GCA_036308285.1 Agathobacter sp.
CTGGATATTACTCTGGATAAATTTTTTCTTCATGTGCTTAATCCTGATATGCACAGGGACAGACTTGAGGCTTTGCTGTCTGCCTTTTTGAAGCAGAAGGTTCGGATTAAGGCCATTCTTCCCCGCGAAGGTGTGCAGCTGGCTCGCTTGTTATTATGGATATCATAGTGGAATTGTGCGATGGCTCGACAGTGGATGTTGAGATGCAGAAGGTTGGGTATCATTTTCCGGGACAGCGTAGCGACTGCTACACTGCGGATATGATTATGAGGCAGTATAATCGCGTTCGTAGTGAGAAAAATGAGGAGTTTTCTTACAAGGATTTAAAGCCGGTACATCTGTTTATTCTTATGGAGAAGAGTCCGAAAGAATTCCATGAATTTCCTGATGAGTATATTCATGAGAGACAGATTTCCTACAGCAGTGGGCTAGAGCTTGATAGTCTTTCGCATATTACATATATATCGCTTGACACCTTCAATTCTTTGGGTCAGAATATAAGTACAGAACTTGATGCGTGGCTTACATTCTTTAGCCGCACAGACGCGGAGCATATTGTTAGTCTGGTGCAGAAATATCCAAAGTTTTTGGAATATTATAAAGATATAGCCGTGTTTAGAACTAAACCGAAGGAGTTGGTATATATGTTCTCAGAAGCATTGGAGATCCTCGATAGGAATACAGCGAATTACATGATTGATGAGTTGGCTCAGAAAGTTAAAGTGGCGAAGGAAGCATTGGACTCTACAAAGTCTGAATTAGATTCCACTAAGTCTGAATTAGATTCCGCTAAGTCTGAATTAGATTCTGCTAAGTCTAAATTAGATTCTGAAAGAAAAGCTTCAGCCGCCAAGGATCAGCAGATTGAAAGTAAAGATAAACAGATTGCTGATATGGGCCAACAACTCTCTCAAATGGAAAAGCAACTTGCCGAGCTGAAGGCTCAGCTTGAGAAAAATACCCCAGAGAAATAATTAACCCGTTACATGTTGATGTTTAGAGCTTCTCAAAAGAGAAGCTCTTTTAGTTATTCCTTACAAAAAATTTCTATAGCCGCATTGGTAAATTCAGCTGTGCCAGCTCCACCAGCTGCATCGATATTTTCAGTAAATTCGCCACCACCAACGTACATTTTTCCAAGACCAGCCAGAATTTCATTTGAACACTTATAAAAATGCTCTGTGATGTAATCCTGAAGTTTTTTAACCTGAAATTGAACCTTTTCATCTGACGGATTCATTTCCTTCATCTGTCCGAACTCAACAAATATCTGCATGAAATCATTTGTTACAGCTGTTTCGTCATCCTTTGTCCAGTTCTTTGTTTTCTCTTCAAACTCCTTGTACTCAGCAGTCTGTCCCCACTGCTCTTTTGCACGTTTAGCATACTCATCAATTTTACTTGTATCAAATGCTTTAAAATCCATATTTTTCACTCCTATTCCTTTTATTCCTCGAGCGAATTTAATAAGATTTTCAAGATGCTCTTTCTTCATAGTAAGCAATTCTATTTGCTGTTCCAGGGCTTTATTCCTGTCAAAGTTAGGGGCATCTATAATCTTTCTAATTTCCTTTAGTGGAAATTCCAATTCCTTAAACAGCAAAATCTGCTGTAGCCTTTCTAAGGATGTATCATCATACAACCTGTATCCCGACTCTGTATATTCGATTGGTTTCAAGAGTCCTATGCTGTCGTAATACTGAAGAGTGCGTATACTCACTCCTGTTAATTTACTTACTTCATTTACTGTCATCATTGGCATTTCCTCCTCTCTCGATAATTCCAGCCTAAACTATAACGCAACGTAAGAGTCAACACTTTTTTGAAAAATTTTCTTTTTAAATACAAAAATGGTTGTTGCATATTTGCAACAACCACTTAACTATTAAATCATTCAAGTACGCATCTGCTTTCTTGCTACGGAATACACATCAGCTTTGCTTAAGCCAGAAAACTCCGTCCCCACTGGTACTACATCTTAAAGAATCTCATTGCCTCTTCAAGAATCTCAGCCTGCCCCTGAACCTGTGTTGCCTGCTGCGCCACAAGATTAATCGCTGTTGTAAGATCTTCTATTGAAGCTGTTGTCTCCTGTGTGCTTGCAGCATTCTGCTCAGATATTGCACTAAGGTTTGAAATGATATCAATTACTCCCGATCTTGATTCGTCACAATCCTTAGCCTGAACATCAACCATTCCGCTTTGATTTCTTGTATCTTTAATACCAGCATTAACATTTTCGAATTCTCGCTGTGTACTCTTCAGATTCTCCTGCTGTTCATGCAAATGATTCTTAACCTCTTCCATTTTCTGAATAGAACGTTTTGAATCCATTACTAATACATTAAGAATCGCTTCAATCTTCTTTGTAGATTCTCCTGACTGGTCTGCCAGTGAAGATATCTCATTTGCAACTACTGCAAATCCTCTTCCTGCTTCACCTGCTCTTGCAGCTTCGATTGATGCGTTAAGTGCAAGGAGATTGGTCTGGTCTGCGATTTCAGTAATAAAGTTTACAGCCTGTGAAATCTGCTCAACTGAACGGTCTGTAGCCTCTACATTCTGTGCTACTATCTCAATCGCCTCTACAGTCTTATTATTTGACTCATCGAGCATTTTTATAATGTCCATAGCTTTCTTGCCTGCAATGTCCATTCCATTTGCAACATTATCCAAATCGTTTATTCCGCCAACAATACCTTCAATCTTGCCACCCATATCCATGACCTTTACAGTTGCATTCTCTATATCTGTAGCCATCGAAGTAGCACCCTTTGACATCTCCTCAACTGCACGTGTTATATCTTTTGCATTGCTTGAAGTATTGTTTGCCACACCCTGTAGCTCCGTTCCGCTTTGAAGCAAATCTTTTGACGCATCCTGTACTTTGAGCACAATATTCTGAAGCGCTGTTGATAAATTCTTGCGCGACACTATTATAGAATCAATTTCTGTTATCCTACTTGTAGCTGTCTTATATGGCTTTAATTCTCCGCCTGATAAAAGTTCAAGGTTCTTCGAAATTATCTCAAGTGGTTCTTTTATCTTTTTTGCTATAAACAGAGCTTCGCAACCGCAAACAATAACAAGTATAATTGTAACCACTATAAACTTCATTAATACCGAATTAATTTCCTTTTTAACAAGAGCTTCCTCTTTTCCAGCAAAAGCCATTCCTACTACTTTTCCCGAATTATCTTTTACAGGAACATAAGCAACATAATAATCCTTTCCATTAATTGAAACACCCTTTTGCTCAACATTCTTTCCTGCCGATACCGTAGCCCAAATATCAGGATCAGCCTTTGTTCCCTCGTTTCTTCCAGATTCATTATTAGGATCTTCTACTGAGGTAATGTATCGCACATCCTCCATAAATAATGTAAGTTGTATTCCTTCATTCAAGAAAGTATCTACATAATCATGTTCATATATTGGCATATGATTTTCATTATTATTAATATCCCATTCGTAATACGCTTCCAAACCTTGAGCCATTACCTTTAGCTCATGATAGATTTCGCCCTCCATGGTTTGTGACATTGACACACACCCTACAGCAGCTATAACAAATGCTGCAATCGTTGTTGGAATAAGTGCTGTAAGAAGCAATGCTGACATCATAGATATTGTTTTTTTCTTTTTTCCCATGATAAAAACCCCCTAAACAAATTGTATTTTCCGTTCTCCAATAATTTTATATTACCACCATAAAACTGAGTATTCAAGACTAAAGTACTATGTATGTAAATCTTTACTTCTATCTAATTTTCAAGAACACTCCAGTTTTACTGCTACGGAATCTGCATCAGCTTTGTCAAGGCCAGAAAACTCCGTCCCCAATGGTACTACATCATACTCTGCCCATCCTGATAAGCTTTCTTAACAAAGAAATCATCGATTTCCTTCTTTATCTGATCTGGCGGAGTATTCTTGAGAATATACCCTTCGGGCTTAAGTGCCATAACCTTTAAGATGCTTGCCTTGTCATTTTTACTTGTAAGGAAAATGACTGGAATGTCACTGAATTCGCTTTCTGTTCTCATCATCTCAAGCACCTGACTTCCATCAACGACTGGCATCTCGTAGTCGAGAAGAACAAGGTCCGGTCTGTTTATCGTCAAATACTTTATCGCCATTGCACCAGAGTTTGCAAGGATTACCTGATACTTATCCTGCAACCAGCCTTTTATGCTTCGAAGCATTACTCCAGAATCGTCAACAACGAGTATTTTTTTCTTAACATGTCTTCCGTTTATCTTGATATACTCTTCTATTTTACTGACTGTTTCCTTAACATTAATAGGACGTTCAAAAACACCCCTGACAAGGAGGGACGGAATAAACTCTTTTAAGCCTTCAAAATCATCTCCAATATAAAATACCGGAATATTATCCTCAACAGCTTTATCCTTTAAATACAAAAGCTCCTGAGCGTATCCGTGAGCCTCATTCTCCATGTACAAAATAATAGCCTCATATGTTCCTTCAAGTTCAAACAATTTTGACATCTTTAATTCTGCAATTGTCACCTTATATCCAACCTCAGACATTTGCCCGGCTATTGTACTTGGGAAAAAACCAGTATTCTCTGCAATAATAAGAATCTCCTGTCTTTGCTCTTTTTCTTTCACTTCCTGCACTTCTTGTACTTCCTTTTTCTCTTCCATAGTTGTCTCCTTTATTCTAGCATAAATCACACATCTTCTGCGTAATCTCCATGATTTCCTCCATTGCTACATCTGTCACACTTATTCGAAGCTGCTCAAGCATTGGCTTTAATTCCTCAGGTAACTCATAAGTATCAAGCTCCTTCATTGCCTCATCTGCCGCATCAAGATCGAAGCCGTCAACTGCATCATGCAGGCGAGTCAGCGTCTCTTTTATTTGCTCACCAGATACCTTAACTTTCTCTTCAGCATCCTGCTTCGGTGCAAATTCTTCAAGCAATTTCTTATAACTATTGTAAAATTCGAGCAGCTTTGGAAGCTTATTACCAATTTCTGCAACTTTTTCTTCGTTACCTAACTGCTCCATCTCATAGAACATTTCTGATAATTTTGTTGCTCCTACCATTCTTGCATTATTTTTTAATGCATGAACTTCTACTGTATAATCCCTGATATTTCCTTCTTCAAAAAGCTGTTTTATCTTGGCGCTCTTGCTATCAATCATGAGCCAGAAGTCACCAATCAGTTCCATCAGGAATTCTTTTGAACCGCAGTTCTTAATTCCTTCTACCATATCGAGGCATTGTATCTTTATATTTTTATCTCCCTCTTCTGAAGACATTAAACTGCTCTCTGTGTCAGTCTCTGTATTGGCTTCTTCCTCATGGCTTTCAACCTGAAGCTCTTCAGGTATCCATTTTCTCAGGCATGCCTCAAGCTCTTTTTCGCGTATTGGCTTTGGTACGAAGTCGTCCATATCAGCCTGAGCAAACATTTCTTTTGCATCAGCAGTTGCATTAGCTGAAAGAGCAATAATTGGCAACTTTTTATAATATTCGCCTTGCAGATTCCTTATTGCTATCGTTGCCTCTATTCCATCCATTCCTGGCATCATGTGGTCCATAAATACGATGTCATAATGCTTTTCCTGTACCATTTTGACAGCATCTTCTCCGTCTTTTGCTGTATCAATATGCATCTTGTATGGTGCCATAAGCCCCTTTGCAACCTTAAGATTCATATCGTTGTCATCAACCACGAGCACCTGGGCATCAGGAGCTGTAAATTTGAATTTATGCTCTGAATATCTGACAAAAATCTGTTCCTCCTGATTAATTATCTGACAGAAATTCAGACTGTACAATGGTTTATTGACCACAAGCATTTTGCAGTTTGACATATTTTCAAGCATAGGATTCTGAAGGATACATACCTTGCTTTTTTCAATGTCAGAAACATTTGCACGGTTATCTGTAATGATATAATCTACATCGTTGCCCTCAGTATTATCCAGGTCTACACATTCAATTCCATATGACGCAGATAGCTTCTTCAACTGCTCCATAACTACAGGATTTTCTATCTTCTGTCCAATTCGAGGAAGCTTTTCTTTCGAGATTTTAATTCTGGTTGCCGGTGCTGGGTCCACAACTTTCTGAACTATGTAAAAAGTGAAAATACTTCCTTTACCATATGTACTCTCAACACTAATTTCACCGTTCATTAATTCAACCAAATTCTTTGATATCGCAAGCCCCAGTCCGGTTCCCTCTTTCTTATAATTTTTCTTTGTATCAACCTGTTGGAAAGAGCCAAACAGCTTGTCCAAATCCTCTTCCCTGATTCCCATCCCTGTATCTTCAACTGAAAATACAAGCTTCATTCCATTCAGTCCAACTGGCTTCGATTCTACCTTAAGACGGACATATCCGCTTTCTGTAAATTTGATTGCGTTATTTACAAGATTAATTATTATCTGTCTTAGTCGCTGGCTGTCTCCATACATACGCGCCGGCAAATCAGGAGTTATATCATACAAAAGCTCTACTGGTTTATCTCCGATTCTGTTTAGAAATATCATTGCCAAATCATGGAGCATAGACATCGGCTCATATTTTTCTTCAATAATTTCAAGCTTTCCTGATTCAATTTTTGAAAAATCGAGAATGTCATTGATTATCGTAAGCAATGCATCTCCGGAGTTTTTTATATTATTAAGATACTCCCTCATATTCTCCGGTACATCTTCTCTTAGTAATATATCTGTCATTCCGACGATAGCATTCATTGGTGTCCTAATCTCATGAGACATATTTGACAAAAACATTGACTTTGCCTCATTGGCATAATCTGCTCTTTCTTTTTCCTCCCTTAACCTCTCCATGAGCAAGACATCCGGACTTTCTACCGTGAGGAAAAATGCAAGATTTATAAGCGTAATGCCCATACTGCTTATTAATGCTGTAGGAATCAGTGACTGAAACACCAGTACAACAATTTCTATAAGAAAAGCAATTTCAATTACATTTCTTTTTTTAGGATTCAAATCTTTGTGGTGCTTTAATATTTTTATAACAATACATGCGGTATAGAGCACTATAATTGAGTGTACTGTGTTAACTGCCGGTCCCCATGAATAATTACCCTGCGGTGTCTCACGATATTTCATTGGTAATGCAACGAGACATATCCATGATATCCAGACTGGTATCGCTGTAAACCACAATCGCTTTTTGTCTGTCTTTTCTTCATAAATAAGAACAACGCTGTAAGCATAAAATAGAAATACCTCCATTATCATGCTTCCCAGAAAGATGTCATGCACAACCCTGTTTATCAATGGCGAAACGGTGTGAACATTTGTAACCGTATATACCGTAATCATGTCAAACACTATGTTAATTATTCCAAACAATAACGATAGTGAAAAAATGATATGCGAATACGACTTCACACGTTTCGTATTATAATATATCGCTGCAATAAACAGGCTTATGACCAGGCAGCATATCTGCAGTTTGAACATGTAGTTTTCCTCCCCAAAAAAATCCTATGATGGCACATATGATTTACATTCAGCTGGTATTCATCTGCATTCATATGTGATATAGGCCCACTTTAGTACTATATTACCACATTTTATTTCATTTGAATACTATGAAATAAAATCCGTACTACAAAAAAACTACCTTTCTAACACCAAATTCTTGTCAGAAAAGTAGTCTCCTATATCATCTACAATATTTTCTTCCACGCCTCACACAACTTCTCAAATGTCCACGCTGCATTCGCCGGACTTGTGGACGGAAGCACAGTGGCCTCAATTCCAGTAATCGGCAACTGATATTTTTTATACAACTGTCCCGCTTTATTTCCATTGGCAAAAATATATTTTACATCTGAATTATCCAGTATTCTTCTAATATCTGTTGGCTCCACATTTTTAATACTGCTATCACTTGACCCTCTGATATCACAGCTTTGAATCACATCCCATATTGCGATATTATGTTTTAACAGCATCTGTTTTTTCTCATCTGTTGATTCAGGCACTGGCTCATTTAATATGTGCGCCAACACCTTCCAGAAACGATTCTGCTTGTGACCATAATAAAAATTATTCTCTCTGGATTTCACTGATGGCAATGTACCAAGTATCAGTATCTTCGAATTTCTGTCATATACCGGTTCAAAGGAATGTGTTATATGTTCATACTCCATCAATCTTTCCTCTTATCGTCACATTTATGTCTGCTTTTATAATATCGTTACAACGACAGGCTTTCAAGTCTTCTATCAGGTTCTGTGTATCACCTTTCTTCCACACAATGGACATGTAATCTCCAGCTTTCCTTTCCCCCTTGGTACTCTGATATTTCTACCACATCCCTTACATCTGAAAATCCTGTATTCCTTCCTCATCTCAAAGCGCATTTTCTGAAGATTCCAAAAATGAAGAAATTTCATGTTTTCATCCTGTCTGCTTCGTAAATCTCTTGACCAGGTCCTGTATATACTATATATAAATCCAATGAGTGATATAAAGTTTAAAGTCACACTGCGCAAAAGTGCAGCCAGAATGTATAATACCGTCGATGCAATTAACAATACCCGACCTAACTCATCTACACCGTTTCTTCCCTGAAGAACTTCAATTAATTTCTGCCTAAGCTTATTCATATGTCCGCCTCCGTTTACTGCGCTAAATATAAGATACATGCACTTGAATTTTGCAAATCTGTTTTTGCGTCACGAATATTTTTTAATTCTTCTTCTGTCACCCTGTCTACCTTCAGTTTCATTAACAGCTTTGACAAATTGTTGATGTCAGTTTTCACCTGTTTTTTTACAGGTTTATCGATCTGCTTTTTGCCTTCCTTTAGAGCACGCTGTGCCTGATTAATGAGCTTTTGCGCCTCAGATGATACTTCCAATGCCTCTTTTCTCAAGGTGTCTAATCCTGCATATTGCTGTGCATCACGCATAGCCTGCTCAATTTCAATGTCTGACATCCTATCATCTGCAGTGATTGTGATTGACTGCTCTTTTCCTGTGTCCAAATCTTTTGCAGAGACTTTCAAAATTCCATTTGCATCAATATCAAAAGTTACTTCTATTTGAGGTACCCCTGCCGGGGCGCGGCGGATTCCTTTCAATTTGAATTTACCAATTCTTTTATTGTCTCTTGCCATTGGCCGTTCACCCTGCAGGACATTAATTTCTACATCTCTCTGATATGGTGCTGCAGTAGAAAATACACGAGAGTATCGTGTAGGCAGGGTTGTATTTCTGTCTACTAATTTTGTTGCAACACCACCAACGGTCTCGATTGAAAGACTCATTGGAGTTACATCTAAAAGAAGTAAATCCTGAGTTGTTCCTGTAGTCATCAGAGCATTCCCCTGTAAAGTATTTCCCAAAACAGCTGCTCCAATTGCCACACATTCATCCGGATTAATGTTTTTCGAAGGCTCCTTCCCGGTAAGCATTTTTACTTTCTCCGCGACTGCCGGAATTCTTGTAGAACCACCCACCAGCAGAATTCGTCCAAGCTCAGACGGTGCAATTCCTGCATCACTTAATGCCTGTTGTACTGGAATGGCTGTTCTGTCTATCAGGTCTTTGGTTAATTCCTGAAATTTTATTCTGCTAAGAGAAATATCCAGATGAAGAGGCTGCCCTTTTGACTGTGTCAGATACGGCAGATTTATGTTTGTGGAATCTGATGATGATAGTTCTTTTTTTGCCTGCTCTGCTGCTTCCTTTATTCTTTGCATTGCAACAAAATCTTTTGTCACATCAACCTTATTAATTCGTTTAAACTCATCTGCCAGCCATCCTGTTATTCTTTCATCAAAATCATCTCCTCCAAGATGATTATCTCCCGCTGTGGCAAGTACCTCTATAACACCATCACCTATTTCAATGATAGAAACATCAAATGTTCCTCCGCCAAGATCATATACCATAACCTTCTGCGCTTCTCCATGATTCAGGCCATAGGAGAGTGCCGCACTTGTCGGTTCATTTATTATTCTCTTTACCTCAAGTCCTGCAATCCGTCCTGCATCCTTTGTTGCCTGTCTTTGAATATCATTAAAATATGCAGGAACTGTAATAACAGCTTCTGTCACCGGCTCGCCTAAAAATTCCTCTGCATCTTTTTTCAGCTGCATCAGAATCATTGCACTAATCGTCTGCGGCTTATATTCCTTACCATCAATAACGGTGCTCCAATCTGTTCCCATATGCCTTTTTACAGAGCTTATCGTTCTATCCGGATTTGTCGCAGCCTGTCGTCTTGCAATGTCACCAACAAGTCTTTCACCTGCTTTTGAAAATGCAACCACACTAGGCGTCGTTCTTCCACCTGCATTGTTTGAGATAATTACCGGCTGACCATTTTCAACTACCGATACACAACTGTTGGTCGTTCCCAAATCAATTCCTATTACTTTGCCCATCTGAATGTCTCCTATCTATAATTAATTACTCTTCCTAACAACACCTGCAAAACATACATAAAAACTGCATCATAAAAAAGCTTGTACAGAACCGCCCCATTCCTTCTGCATACCTCTGGAATTCCTCGCCCATCTGGTTATAGGCTCCTGTTGACCTTTGCATTTCCTGCAAAACTGTTCTGTACTCCATGTTTGATGGCTCCAACTGGACAGCCTTTTGAATCTGGTTGAGTGCAAGCAATTCATTTCCCTGTCCGTAGTTTGCCAACGAACTAAGATAATACCATCTGGCGTTTCTCTGACTGCTTATGATGTTGTTTAAAGAACGGGTTGCATAAGCATATGCCTTTCCATTAATCAAATCTACTGCCTCGCGTATTAATTCAGAATCACCCGGGCGACTTTGTGCCTTGAATATCACCCTGCCATAGCGCCCAAAACCAAATATATCATCAAAGTCTCTTTGTTCATTCGAATTTCCACCATAATACTGCCGGTTTCCATATGTTCCTCCTGATGTTCCTCCGTAGGCACCTCTGTAGGCTCCTCCATACGTACCTCCATATGCACCTCCATATGGATTACTTCCTGCTCCATTCTGAGTGTTAGTTTGTTTTCTGTACTTTTCAGGATTATTCAGCATATCATATGCCTCATTAATCTCATTCATTTTCCGTGCCGCATCCGGATCATTTGGATGCAAATCAGGATGATTTTCTTTTGCTTTTTGCCGGTACGCTTTTTTTATTTCTTCCTTACTTGCAGTTTCCGATACCCCAAGAATTTTATAAGGATCCTGTATCATTATGCTGCTCCTTCCCATGATACTTCATGTAATATTTCTGCCATACTCCGCCATACAAAATATTACATAAAAGATGTTCATCATCCACAATTGGCAATTTCTCAAACTCCCTACATGCATTTCCAATAATATTTGTCATAAGAGCTTCCATCTCCTCTGGTTTCTTTCCCAGCTTATAGACAGGATTATAATTTCTTTTTTTGATATCCTTTTTGTAGTCCATTACCGCGTCCATCAGATAAATAAATCTTCCCAATTCGTATCCAAAATACCGTAGGCTGCTGCTCCAGAAATCCTCCTCATATACAAAAATTTCTGACAGCATCTTTCCTGAGCAGTTGATTGCCCCATCAGGTATGCTGTCATGGGATTTCTCAATCTTTCTTAATTCTTTCATACATTCAGAAATATTGTTGCACTGTCTTGGATATCGCACTTTTACCTCTTTGTACTTTTCCTCAAGCAGTTCTGCATACTTCTTTTTTATTTTTTTACCTTCATCCTCCCAATCATCTATACATTTAAAATATGCAAGTACCACTGTCATATCAGCTGCATAATCAATAAATTTGTTCTGTACTGCTGTTCTGTTTTGCAGTGGATGAAGATAACATCGAAACTGCACATTCTGTTCATCTGTATCGTACAGGGCACTTAAAAATAAGGCAAGAAATGTCATGTCGTAATTCACAGTCATTCTTGCCGCCTGCCCAAATTTCTTTTCTATACATTTACAGATGCCACAGTAAACACTCTGATAGCGCTCTCGTTCTTCTTTTGATAATGCGTTCCTATTACAAACAATATAGCCAAACAATTCTTTTCACCTTTTTCATTTAAATTAGAAGTAACTATTAAGCTAGATTTTAGCATTGGCAAAAATTGCATTCAATTAAAATAAGATAAACTTATTCTGAAATTTTGATTACTTTTCCTTGACAATTTATTTTCATATATGTAATATATTACCTATAATAAGTAACATATTACATAATATGTGCGTGTGATTTTATGCTCACATTTTTATACAAGGAGATACGCATATGGATTTTAACTCACTCTATCAGGATGAAAAAATAGACTTCACCGGCATACAATCCAGACAATTTTTAATTGGATTACTAAGCGCCTTCGACAACCGCTTTCAGGCAGTCGCAGATTCGTTTTTTGAGGAAATAACCTGGAAGCAGTTCTTCGCAATTATCTGTGTTAATCTGTGCAAGACACCGCCTACACTCAATGAACTTTCAGATATCATGGGAAGCTCGCACCAGAACGTGAAGCAGATTCTGCTTAAGCTTGAAAATAAGGGTTTCATTGAAATGATTTCAGATGAAACTGACCGCAGAAAAAAACGGGTTCATCTTACCAGTCAGTGCTTCGAATTCTGCCAAAGAAATGAAGACAAAAGTCAGCAGGAAATCAACAAAATGTTCGAAGGAATTTCCGAAGAACAGCTTGCAGTTACGATACAGACAATACTTCAAATGGAAAGGAATTTATCTCTATGAAAACAATAATTATATATTCATCAAATACAGGATTTACAGAACGATATGCAAAATGGATTGCAGAAGAAACTGATGCAGAACTTCTTACAATAAAAGAAGCAAAGAAGAAAGATGACTCTTATTTTGACTCCGCCGATGCAATCGTCTATGGCGGCTGGGCCATGGCTGGAAAAATTGTTAACAGCGAGTGGTTTAAAAGTAAAATGCCTAATTGGAAAAACAAAAAACTTGCACTCTTTTGTGTAGGTGCAAGTCCTATGGAACTTCCTGAAGTTGAAGAAGCCTTACATAACGCATTAACTGACGAAGAACGCCAATACGCCAAAGCCTTCTACTGCCAGGGTGGCCTCTCATATGAAAGAATGAAGCTTCCTTCACGTCTTATGATGAAAGCATTTTGCAGCATGCTCAAGAAGCAGAAGGATGCCTCTGAAAAGGACAGGGCTATGGCTGAGCATTTGTCTCATTCATATGACATTTCTGACAGGAAATTTATTGAGCCAATTGTTGAGTATATAAAATAATCAATGCCTGTGAAATGAATCAAATCATTTCACAGGCATTAAATATTCCACCCTCTCAACAAACGCCTGATGATCCAGCGGATCCCTGTTATCATAATGGAACAACATCCAGACCGGCTCATCCAGCCTCACCGGAAGCCTCTCAATACTCTTTGTCTTTTTATCCGGAAATTCATAGTGAAACGGCTCCACATGCGACATCTTCCCATTCTTACAATACCGGTGCGTCATATGCTTAAACTCTTTCATATCCACCGCCCACGACGGCCTGCTCTTGCAGTTCTCCCTGTAATACAAATCGTATACCAACGACTCTTCAATTATATCCAAATAAGCCTTAAGCTCATCATTCTTACTAATGAACTCAAGGATAATTTCACATCGTCTTATCCTTGAATGATTCATTCCAAAATACCCATTCACCTCATAGAACTCACCAAGCTTCTGGAACATATCAAAAGCACTGTCAAACAGCGGCTCAAGAATTTTCATCGTAACCTCATACTGCCCACTGTTATAGTAAACCTCAAGCATCTCTTCAACCTGCTTAATCTTTAGCACCTCGTCGAAGCTCAACCAGTTGGTCTTTAACACCTCATAAGGAGCCTTATCATGATACATGATTCCATACTCCTTAGCGTGCTCAAACATATACGAACCTTTCAGCACTTTCAA
>JAXJVZ010000076.1:0-11322 GCA_036308285.1 Agathobacter sp.
ATATATAATAAGGTAGAATACAGATTGCAATCAGGATGGGAAAGCACAA
The DNA here is from genome assembly GCA_036308285.1 of Agathobacter sp. Classification (GTDB taxonomy): domain Bacteria; phylum Bacillota; class Clostridia; order Lachnospirales; family Lachnospiraceae; genus Roseburia. The sequence continues at coordinate 50 of JAXJVZ010000076.1, forward strand.
TAAACTTAATAAAACAGGGAATCTCTGAAGGTGTTGTCAGACCTATAAACATCAATGTTTTTAAAACAATGATGGAATCGACAATTGGGCAGTTTTTTCAGCGGGATGTATTAATTAGGAATGATATATCTTATGTCGATGCATTAGAAGAGGTTGTAAATATACTTGTTGATGGGATTCGCGTGTAGAAAAATATATGGTACATATAAGAAGTATAGAAAAGAGGAGAAAAATTTTGAAACTTAAAGCTAGTCAGAAAGCCGCATTTGGATTTGGAGCATTTGGAAAAGATGTTGTATACATGCTTGTAGCAACGTATTTATTATATTATTACAATGTTGTTCTTGGAATAAGTAGTGTGTTCGTTGGAACAGTTATGATGGCAGCCAGAATATTTGATGCTTTTAATGATCCACTAATGGGGATTATTGTTGCCAAAACTAAAACAAGATGGGGAAAATTCAGACCATGGATTTTGGCAGGAACTATTCTTAATGCTGTAACAATTTATGCTTTATATGCGACACCAGAAGCTATGAGTGATAGTGCACTAAGAATATGGCTTGTAGTATTTTATTTTGCATGGGGAATTACATATACACTTATGGACATTCCATTCTGGTCAATGATTCCAGCAATTACAGAACCTGGAAAGGATAGAGAAGATCTTTCGTCACTTGCAAGAAGCTGTTCGGGAATTGGAGATGCAGTTCCAACTGTACTTACAATGACCATTGTTCCAATTTTGAGTATGAGTGAGGTTGTAGCTGATTATAGAATTGGATTTAAATGGTGGGCATTAATAATAGCAGTAGTTTTTGTGATTTCAGAAGCTGTTTGTGTATTTAAGGTTCCTGAGAAAACTGTTGAAGAAGAGACAAAAGTGGCAGAAAAGAAAAACTATTTTAAATCATTATTAAAAAATGATCAGGCAATTGTAATTGTTGTTTCAGTTATTTTAGTATATACAGCAATAAATATTTGTGGAAATCTTGTACTTTATTTCTTCCAGTTTGATGTGGGTAATGAAGGTGCATATTCTGTTTTTACTGCAGTGGCATTTGGAGCACAGGTGATTACAATGTCCATAATTCCTTTATTTAGAAAGAGATTGTCAAAGGCACAGTTATATCTGGGTGGATTTTTGGTTCAGATATTAGGATTTGGAGTTATCCTGTTAATGGCATATACACATCTTTACACGCCGGATACATGGTTTGTATTATGTATTCCGGGAATAATGATTTATGCAGGTTATGGAATACTTAATGTAATTATGACTATATTTCTTTCTGATTCTGTAGATTATGGAGAGCTGAAAACTGGAAGCAGAGAGGAATCTGTTATTTTTTCTATGCAGACATTTACCGTAAAGTTAGCATCCGGTATTGCAGTATTTTTAGCTGGATTGGTTATTGATTGGATTAATCTTGATATAAAAGCAACAGCCCAGTCAGAAGCAGTATTGCATGGACTTAGATTATGGATGACTATTCCTTCAGTAGTCTTACTTGTTGTTGGAATAGTAGTGTTTAGAAAATTCTATATTCTTGATGATAATAAAATGCAGGAAATTAAGGAGAAGCTTTCTAAATAGTTAAGAGGTGCAGTAATATAGGAGAAGAAAATATGATAAGACAACTTGGAGATTTGTTCGTGTTAGATACAAATAACACTACATATTGCTTTAGCATTCTTAAGACAGGTCAGTTAGAGCATTTGTATTATGGGGAAAAGCTTTATATAGATTATGAATCAGATACAGAGGTTTTAAAAGAAAAGCATGCCTTTGCACCTGGAAATACAAATGTATATGATAATGACAATAAAGAATATTCTTTAGAAGATATGAGACTTGAGATGTCATCTTATGGTAAAGGTGATATTAGAGAACCTTTTGTGGAGCTGCTTCATGATGATGGGGCTATTACAAGTGATTTTGTGTTTGATTCATTTGAAATAAAAGAAGCTAAAGCTCAGTTATTAACTATGCCTTCATCATATGATGATGACTATATGGTGGAAGAATTAATTATTAAATTAAAATGTAATAATTATAGTGAAGTATTGGAATTACATTACAGTGTTTTTGAGGAGAGAGATGTAATTGTAAAGTCTTCTAAAATAATTAATACTGGTTTGGCACCTGTATATGTAAGAAGATTAATGAGTAATCAGCTTGATTTTGAAAGTTCTGATTATGTTTTTACAACATTTACTGGTGCATGGGCTAGAGAGATGGAGAGAAAGGATAATAGGATAAGTTCAGGAAAATATGTTAATTCCTCTTACACAGGAACCTCGTCAAACAGAGCTAATCCATTTGTTATGTTATCAGAAGAGAAAACAACAGAGGATAGTGGTATTTGTTATGGTATTAATTTAATATATAGTGGTAATCATTATGAATGCTGCCAAGTAAATAGTTATGGGAAGCTACGTTTTGTTTCGGGAATAAATCCTGACAGCTTCGAATATCGTTTGGAGGTTGGAGAAGAATTAGAGGCACCAGAGTCTGTTATGACATTCTCACCAGACGGTTTTAATGGAATGAGTCAAAGAATGCATAGCTTTGTTAGAAATTGTATAGTCCGTGGAGCATGGAAGAAAAAACTACGTCCTGTACTTCTTAACAGTTGGGAAGCAGCATATTTTGATATTAATGAAAGTAAACTCCTTAGACTGGCAAAAGCCGGTAAAGAGGCTGGAATTGAGCTTTTTGTAATGGATGATGGCTGGTTTGGCCAAAGAGATGATGATTCATCCTCTCTTGGCGATTGGTTTGTTAACAAGAAAAAGCTACCTAATGGGGTTGGCGGATTATGCAAAAAGATTAATGATCTGGGGCTTATGTTTGGTATATGGATTGAGCCTGAGATGGTGAATGTAAAAAGTGAACTTTACAGAACTCATCCTGACTGGACTATAGAAATTCCGGGAAAAAATCATTCGGAAGGCCGCAATCAAAGAATACTAGATTTGGCTAATCCGGATGTTGTTGATTATATGATAAAGCAGATAGAAGAATTGCTGTCATCTGCAAATATTGATTATGTAAAGTGGGATATGAATCGTACTTTTACAGATTATTATTCAAATTATTTGCCGAAAGAAAGACAGGGGGAGACAGGGCATCGATATGTTTTAGGGCTTTATAAGATGATGAAGACGCTAACTCAGAAGTTTCCTAAAATCTTATTTGAGGGTTGTTCAGCAGGTGGTAACAGATTTGACCTTGGCATATTAAGTTATTTCCCTCAGATATGGGCAAGTGATAACACTGATGCTGTCTATAGAGTTAAAGCAATGACGAGTTATAGTTATGGTTATCCTATGTCGACAGTTACAGCACATGTGTCTGCATGTCCAAATCATCAGACATTACGAACGACACCTTTGCAGACAAGATTTAATGTTGCAGCATTTGGTGTATGTGGCTACGAATGTAATTTCTGTGATATGAATAAAGAAGAATTAAAGGAAATTAAAACACAAATTAATATTTATAAAGAATGGAGAAATATTCTTCAATATGGACATTTTTACAGAGGGCGAAATGATAATATACATGAATGGACATGTGTAAGTGATGATAAAAAGAAGGCTTTAGGAATGATAATGCAGGAGCTGGTGGTGCCAAATACACAATTTCATCAGTATTTTCCTAAGGGCTTAGATAAAAAGAGTAAATATTCTTTTAATAATAGAGAAATACGATATAATATAAAGGAATTTGGTGATCTTGTTAATACTGTTTCACCTATTCATATAAAGCAGGATTCGCTTATTCACAATGTTTTGGCAAAGCATGTTACTATGCCTGGAGAAACTGAACAGTATATTGCATCAGGATCGGTTCTTATGGGGGGAGTAAAGCTTAAACAGGCCTTTGCAGCTACAGGGTATAATGAAAATACAAGATATTTTCAGGATTTTGCTTCGAGAATATATTTTATGGAAGGTGTAGAATGATTAAAAAAAGAAAGAAGTCATACGCTGTCGTAACAGGTGCGAGTTCCGGAATTGGAATGGAATTTGCAAGAAGATTAGCTGCTGAAGGATATAATATTATTCTTTCGGGAAGAAGATCAGACAGACTCAATCAATTATCTGATGAACTTAAAGTGACAGGCGCTGATATTATAGTGATAGAAGCAGATTTGTCTAAGATAGATAATTGTAAGGTGTTTATGAGTAAGATCCTTAAATATAAGATTTCTGTTTTTATTAATAATGCAGGTTTTGGAGATTGTGGATACTTTATGGATACAGATGTAAATAAAGAACTATCCATGATTGATGTTAATATTAAAGCAGTTCATTTTTTGACCAAAACCATGCTTTTAAAGATGGATATGCAAGGTGGAGGTTATATATTAAATGTTGCAAGCTCAGCAGGACTTATTCCGGCAGGGCCATATATGGCAACATACTATGCAACAAAGTCATATGTTACCAGTCTTACAAGAGCAATAGCAAGAGAATTAGAAGAGCATGACAGTCCAATATACATTGGATGCTTATGTCCCGGACCTGTGGATACAGAATTTAATCAGGTTGCAAATGTTGAATTTGCATTAAAAGGTATTTCTGCTTCATATTGTGTTGATTATGCAATTGCACAGATGAAGAAAAGACAAACTGTTATTATTCCGACTTTGCGTATGAAGATGCTATCTGTTTGCGGAAGATTTATTCCTCAAAAAATATACATTAATTTGACTGGAAGACAACAAAAGAAAAAATTAGGGGTTGACGCTGACGCTTTAATGCGTTAATATAACACTAGTTTGAAACGCAAATAATTTTATAAGTGTAAAATCAATGAGCAAAAGTAAGTACATCAGATGATTCTTTTCAGAGAGCCTGTGGCTGGTGTGAACAGGTAGGATAGTTTGTTTGGAATGGATTTGTTAGATGCGAAGAGAAACATTAAGGAGTATCGGAGCCGTTTCCCCACGTTACAGGGGTTAGATATCGAATTATTTATAATAATTCTGTATCTGAAGAGATTACGTAATTGGTGGCGAATTTTCTAATTAGGAGATTCGCCTTTTTTGTTCAATTAGTAATGAATAAGGGTGGCACCACGATATATTCGTCCCTGACAGGTATTAAATATCTGTCAGGGACTTTTTTAATGTTTTGATAATATTAGCTTTCATATTTTTAATATTTAAGGAGAGAGGAAATGAGCAGAAAATTAAAACTTTACAAGAAGACAGTAAGTATTGTTAATGAAAAAGCAACACAGATGTATGAAAACCTTGTAGGAGATAAAAAAGGTTTTCTTCTCGAAAGTTATGATAAAAATTATGACAGATATACATTTTTTGGAGTTGAACCGGAAGAGATAATCAGTTCAAAGGGTAATTCTCTTGTGATAACTAATAAGAATGGAAATACACAGGTAAGGGAAGGCAATCCTTTAGAGCTTTTAAAAGAATACTATAGTGAGTTTGAGATAATAAAGGATAATGATGAGCTTTCATTTTCAGGTGGTCTTGTTGGTAACCTTGGATATGATTTTGTAAGATATACAGAAGTTCTTCCTGATAATAATCCTGATGAGATTGGGATTGAAACAATACAGATGATGTTAATGACAGAGTTTATAATGGTTGACCATGTTGCAGAGACATTAACAGCTATTGTACTTTGTGAAGATTCTGAAGAGGGAAAAAATAAAGCTCTTGATAAAGCTGCAAAGCTGATAGAAAAAGCAAAGAATGGAACAGATTCAAAGGAGAAGCAACAATTTGTTCATGACGGTAAGATTGTTAAGCAGTCTGATAATTTGGAAGAGTATTGCAAAAAGGTAGATAAAATTAAGAAATATATAAAAGAAGGCCACATATTCCAGACTGTATTATCACAAAGATGGACTATAGAGACAAATCAGAAGGGCTTTGATTTGTATAAGGAATTAAGAGAGCTGAATCCATCTCCATATCTTTATTATTTTAATTATGGGGATTTTGAAGTAATAGGAAGTTCACCGGAGATGATAGTAAAGCAACAGGGAAATAAAGTATATACATGTCCAATAGCTGGTACGAGAAGACGCGGTGTTGATGCTGAAGAGGATGCTTTATTAAAAGATGATTTACTTCATGATGAAAAAGAGAGAGCTGAACATGTAATGCTTGTGGATTTAGCAAGAAATGATATGGGACGCATTTCTGAATTCGGAACTGTAAAAGTAACACAGTTTATGGAGGTAATGAATTATTCACATGTTATGCATATTGTTTCAATGGTAGAAGGAAGGAAAAAGGGAGAATTTCATCCACTTGATTTAGTTTCATCATTTCTGCCAGCAGGAACTTTAAGTGGTGCACCAAAGATAAGAGCAATGGAAATTATTGATGAATTAGAAACAGTAAGACGTGGACTGTATGGAGGAGCAACAGGATATATTGATTTCTCTGGAGATATGGATTTTTGTATAACAATAAGAACCATGGTAAAAAAAGATAATAAAGTATATCTACAGGCAGGAGCTGGTATTGTAGCAGATTCTATTCCTGAGAATGAATATAAAGAATGTTGTAATAAGGTTATGGCACTTGCAAAGACATTGGTTGAGGAGGAGAATTTATGATTTTATTAATAGATAACTATGATTCATTTACCTATAATCTTTATCAGTATATAGGAATCTTTGATCATGATATCAAGGTCGTTCGTAATGATAAGATAACAATAGATGAAATAGAAAAATTAAATCCCGATAGAATTGTTCTTTCGCCTGGACCAAAGAATCCTTCCGAGGCAGGAATATGTATGGATGTGGTTAAGAAATTTACAGGAGTAAAGCCTATTCTTGGAATTTGCTTAGGTCATCAGTGTATAGGAGAAGCGCTTGGTGGAACAGTAACATATGCCAAAGAACTTTTTCATGGAAAACAGTCAGTTATAGAACATGATGGAACAAGTATTTTTACAGGCATTGATTCACCAATAAAAGTTGCCAGATATCATTCACTTGCAGTTTCAGAAGAAAATCTTCCTGAATGTCTTAAAGTTCTTGCAAGAACAAAAGATGGAGAAATTATGGCAATGAAGCACGTGGAATATCCTGTTGTAGGATTGCAGTTCCATCCTGAATCAATTTACACAGAGCATGGAAAAAGGTTAATTGAGAACTTTCTTATAGACAATATATAGGAGAACAATATGATATTAGATAAAATTGTAGAAGATAAAAAAGTAAGATTAAAGGAACATAAGAACAATGTTTCTTTGGCACAAATGATAAAACTTGCTGATGAAACTCTGACAAGAAATAAAAATTGTTTCTACGATAGTCTCAGAAAAGAAGGAATATCAATAATTGGAGAATTCAAAAAAGCTTCTCCGAGTCTTGGCAGGATAGATAGTAAGATTAATCTTATAGACAGAATTGATGAATATAATGCATCAGTAGATGCAATTTCATGTCTTACTGAGCAAGATCATTTTAATGGAAATAATGATTATTTAAAAGAAATAAGAGAAAAATCAAATCTTCCTATAATAAGAAAAGATTTTATGATTGATGAGTATCAGTTCTATGAGGCAAAAGCTATTGGTGCAGATGCAGTTTTACTTATAACAGCTATATTAGATGATTGTCAGATGAAAGATTTTTATGATTTGGCAAGAGAACTTGAACTCGATGTTCTGGTTGAAACTCATGATGAATATGAAATAGAACGAGCATTAAAGATTGATCCGAGAATAATCGGAATAAATAATAGAAATCTAAAGGATTTTACAATAAGTCTTGATAATACAGTAAGACTTCGCAGCTATGTTCCGGAGGATAAGGTGCTGATATCTGAAAGTGGAATTATGGATGAAAAAGATGTCAGGTATTTAAAGGATGCAGGGGTTGATGGTTTTTTGATAGGAAGAGCATTTATGGAATCAGAAAACCCAAAAGAGTTAGCAAAACGCTGGAAGGCTGTGTAGATGGAAGTTAAGATATGTGGAATAAGAAAACAGGCGGAGATAACATATTTAAATGAATACAAGCCGGAATATGCCGGATTTGTTATTTGGGAAAAAAGTAAAAGATATGTATCTGTAGAAGATGCTGATAAATTGATGAAGCTGCTTGATAATGATATAAAAAGAGTTGCAGTAACAGTTGCTCCAACTTTAGAATTGATTGAACAAATTAATGAAACTGAATTTGATATTATTCAGATACATAAAAATTTGTCAGAGGATATGATAGAAAAATCACAAAAGCCTATATGGTATGCGATAAATATATCTGAGGTTGAAGAAATTAAATCTAATCTGCAATTTATTAAAAATTTACCGTGCGAATTATATACAAAAATAAGGGCAATTGTGGTAGATGGAGCAAAATATGGATCGGGGCAGACCTTCAAATGGGATGATTATTCATTTGATGAATTGAAGGAAATGCTTACAGATAAGAAAATAATTCTTGCTGGTGGATTGAATTGTGATAATGTTAAAAATGGAATTAATAAATTTAAACCAGATGTGGTAGACGTAAGTTCCGGCGTTGAAGGGACAAATGGTAAAGACAGAGAACTGATTAAATTATTTATAGAAAGGGCTAAAGAAAATGAATAATAAAGCTTATTACGGAAAATTTGGAGGACAGTATGTTGCAGAATCACTCATGAATACTTTGAAAGAAGTAGATGAAGCCTTTGAGGCTGCAATTAAAGATCCTGAATTTATAAAAGAATATAATTATTACCTTAGACAGTATGTTGGTAGAGAAACTCCCTTATACTTTGCAGAGAGATTAAGTGAAAAATATCAGACAAAAATTTATCTTAAAAGAGAAGATTTAAACCATACCGGAGCTCATAAGATTAATAATGTTATTGGTCAGATATTATTGGCCAAAAGAATGGGCAAAACAAAGGTAATTGCAGAGACAGGAGCAGGACAGCATGGTGTAGCTACGGCAACGGGAGCAGCACTTTTTAACATGGAATGTACAGTATACATGGGAAAGGAAGATATCCAAAGACAGGCTCTTAACGTTATGAGAATGGAAATGCTTGGTGCCAAGGTAGTATCGGTAGAGTCAGGAAGCAATACACTTAAGGATGCAACAAACGAAGCTATAAGAACCTGGGCTAAGACTGCAGAAGATACATTCTATGTAATCGGTTCTGCAGTAGGACCATATCCATATCCAAAGATGGTTAAGGAATTCCAGGCAGTAATAAGCAGGGAAGCAAAGAAACAGCATTATGAAGTTGAAGGAAAACTTCCGGATGTTGTAATGGCCTGTGTAGGTGGTGGTTCAAATTCCATAGGAATGTTTGCAGATTTTATCGATGAAGAAAATGTTGAACTAATTGGAGTTGAGGCAGCTGGAAAAGGAATAAATACCGGAGAACATGCATCGGCAATGGCAATGGGTAAACCAGGTGTATTACATGGAATGCGTTCATATCTTTTGCAGGATGATGACGGAAATGTCCAGTTAGCACACTCAATTTCAGCAGGACTCGATTATCCGGGTGTAGGTCCGGAGCATGCTTATCTTAAGGATTCAGGCAGAGCAAAGTATGTTTCCATAACTGATGTTGAAGCAATGGATGCACTTATGGAGCTTACACAGTTAGAAGGAATTATCCCGGCAATTGAAAGTGCTCATGCAATAGCATATGCCTTTAAGAAAGCTAAAGAAATGACACCGGACCAGTCAATGATAGTTTGTTTATCTGGAAGAGGTGATAAGGATGTACATACAATTTCAGATTATCTTGCAGGAAAAGGATATTTAAACTAGGAAGGTAGAGTAAAATGAACGGAAATAGAATCGAAAATAAATTAAGCGAATTAAAAGAGCAGAATAAGAAAGCATTTATTACATATGTGACAGCAGGACTTCCAGATTTGGAGAAGACAAAAGCAATAATAAAAGCACAGGAAGCGGCTGGAACAGATATTATAGAGCTTGGAATTCCATTCTCTGATCCAATTGCAGACGGGCCGGTTATTCAGCATGCATCATACGAAGCTATTCTTAATGGTTCAACACTTAGAAAAATATTTGTTTGCCTTGAGGAATTAAGACAGGAAGGTGTAAATATTCCAATCGTTTTTATGATGTATTACAACACAGTACTTCATTACGGAGTAGAGGAGTTTGCAAAAAAATGCCAGGAAACAGGTGTAGATGGTCTTATTATTCCGGATTTACCATTTGAAGAGCAGGATGAATTAGCAAGCGCATTAAAAGGAAGTGACAAAACAATTTTATTACAGTTAGTATCACCTGTATCCAAGGAAAGAATTCCTATGATATTAGAAAACGCAAGAGGATTTGTTTACTGTGTATCTTCAATGGGAGTTACAGGACAAAAAGACGGCTTCCACAAAGAGATTATTAATTATTTAAAGATGGTTAAAGAAAATTCGAAAATACCGGTAATGATGGGATTTGGAATTAAAACTGCTAAAGATATTGAACCGATGAAGGATATTATAGATGGTGCAATAGTAGGTACACATTTTATTAATGTTTTAAGAGAATCAGATTTTGATGAAAAAGTAGCAGCGAAATACTGTACAGATTTTAAAAATGAAATGAATAATTTATAGATTATACATATTTAAGGAGAGTGGAAAATATGATTAAAGAAGCAATAGTTAAGATTGTTGATAAGCAGGATCTTACATATGATGAAGCATATAGTGTAATGAATGAGATAATGAGCGGAGAGACTACACCGACGCAGAATGCGGCCTTTCTGGCAGCATTGTCAACCAAAAGTACAAAATCAGAAACAATAGATGAAATAGCAGGATGCGCTGCTGCTATGCGTGAACACGCACTTACAGTAGATGCAGGTGACATGGATACTTTTGAAATAGTAGGAACTGGTGGAGATAATGCACAAAGCTTTAATATATCAACAACTTCAGCATTTGTGGCTGCTACAGCCGGAATGAAGGTATCAAAGCATGGTAACAGAGCAGCTTCTTCAAAATGTGGAACAGCTGACTGCCTTGAAGCTTTGGGAGTAAACATTGAGCAATCTCCACAAAAGTGTCTTGAATTATTAAATGAAACAGGATTGTGCTTCTTTTTTGCACAGAAATATCATACATCGATGAAATATGTTGGGTCAATTCGTAAAGAACTTGGAATTAGAACTGTTTTTAACATTCTTGGACCATTAACTAATCCTATTCATCCAAAGAGACAGCTTCTTGGTGTATATGATGAAAGCCTTGTTGAACCTCTTGCACATGTACTTTATAATCTTGGAGTAAAAAATGGA
>JAXJVZ010000077.1:0-13490 GCA_036308285.1 Agathobacter sp.
CTTATTGCATTAAGCGGAAGCTCCTGCCCCATAAGGACCATAGTTTCCAATCGTGACAGAATGTCTCTGCAGGAATTTGCATGGCCTGTGGAAAGAGAACCTTCATGGCCTGTGTTCATTGCAGCCAGCATGTCCAACGCTTCGGCCCCCCTGCACTCCCCGACGATAATTCTGTCCGGTCTCATTCTAAGTGCAGTCTTTATCAAATCTCTTATTGTAATAGGAACAACCCCCTCCATATTGGCATTTCTCGTCTCTAACCGGACGAGATTATGTGCCGACAACAGTTGTAATTCTGCAGAATCTTCAATTGTTATAATCCTCTCATCCTCTGGAATATACTGAGATAAAGCATTAAGAAAAGTTGTCTTCCCTGAGCCCGTACCACCTGATATAAAAATGTTATACTTTGCTTTTACCAGATCCTTAAGTAAGTCTGAAGCCTCTTCGGAAATTGAACCAATTTCAATTAATTGCTCAATTGTAAATGGTTGTTCCGGAAACTTTCTTATTGATATTGCAGACCCGTCTATTGAAATAGGTGAAAGCACAATATTTACACGTGAGCCGTCTTGTAATCTACTGTCAACAATAGGTGTAGCCTGATTAACTACCCTGTTATGTCTTCCTACAATTTGTTGAATTACATCCTGCATTTTTTCTTCCGAAGAGAAGCATCCATGATACTTATAGATCTGACCATTTTTCTCATAAAAAATATTATTAGGGCCATTAACCATAATTTCTGTGACTTCCTTATCGTCTACTAATTCCTGCAGTACATCCAGTTTTCTTAAAGAATGAAATACAGACTTTTCAAGCTCAATTCTCTCCTTTAACGATATATTTTTATTTTTCAGTTCTCTAGAAGCAATTGTTCCAATTAAGTCTTCAATTTCTTCATCTGATACATCTCTTGACAAATCCATTTCTTCAAGAACAATGCTTCGTATTTTATCGTTAAGCTCAACCTGCACAATACACCTCCGGAGTGATGCTTCTAATCATGTCTCCAAATTCATTCCACTTCCACTGTTCAATTAATCTTTCACAGGAAGCTGTAGAACCACTTAATATTGGTAATTCAACCTTTGTCATCTTTTCAAGCAGACTTTTATATCCTCTTTTGTTAATTTCATCTATGAATTCGAACTCTCTCCACTGGCATAGTCCACCTTTCTTCTGCATCAAAAATACATCCTCACAATAATTTAGGACTTCATAGAATCCTACAAATCTCGCACCCAGATTTAAGAGAATAATTTCATAGTCCATTTCCTGCATTATCATGGTTATTAGCTTCAGATACGACTCAGCATTCATTTCACACAAACTTTCTGTATTATCAGCCGGATAAACATAATCAAGTCTGTCGATATGTCCTATACATGCATTTACTCTGTTGCTGGAATATCTCCCGTTTTCAGACATTATTAATAATTCCTCTAATCCCTGAATGTAATTTTCTTTTATTAACTGCTTTAACCCACTATTTTCCTGCAGGTCTACAAGTAAAACCCTGTTTTTTTCGCTCATAATGGATGCCAGTGTCACCGCAAATGGTAGCTGGAATTCGTTTTCTGATAATGAATACACCGAATATACCCTGGTCTTTTTTATTATTACCCCATTTTGCTTTACCTGCCGAATTTCATCTCCTACGTGTTTTAGAATTTCATCCACTATTTTATTTACTTCCTGATACATTTCCACTACATAAACTCCTTCATACCCTTCTATTTCCTTTAAACATTCTTCACCTTCTGCCAAAAAAATAACCGGGCATCTTCGTTTTGTAATCTCATCTGTTAATTCATCTGAGATTACCAGAACATCAAGCTGTGATGTATCTACTGCCAATAGTTGATCACAGCCAGTATATACATGTAATTCGAGTTTGTTCTGATGGTGGTTCATAAGATAACTTGTAAACCGGTTTGAATATTCTTCGTCCTCAATGCAAATCCCTACACGGATTTTCTGCATAACTAATCCTCCTTTACACTCCTATAATTTGCATAGCCATAACTCCTAATAATATGGCTACTGAAAAATGAATAATATTATCCTGGTTTTTGTAGCTGTAAGCATAACGTCCACCCTGATAAATTTCGTAGAAATATGCTATTCCCCGTGCAATTCCTGCGAATAACTGACGTTTTTGGCAAAGCTTAATAAAGCTTATTATTGCGCCAAAAATAAAAGCTAATAAAACACTTGCAAGCAATTGTTTTAAATTTAAAAAAGTTCCTAACATGGAAAATAATTTGATATCTCCGGCACCCAGAACGCCCATGAGATAAAAAATGTATAAAAAGATAACCGGTAAGATAATACCCGGAAGAATCCAGGCGATGTGATCTGCTCCTCTCCCAAATAATGTAAGCAGAAAACCAATAAATATTCCCGACAAAATCAGCCGGTTACTGATTTTTGTTTGTCGAAAATCCTGAACTACTGCAATTGACAACAAAATATACAATAGCAGGTTTGATGTTATCCCCATAGCATCCAATATGACATCACCTCCTGTAGGTGTGTGTTTTTGATTTTGAGTCGAATTATAGCAACACAAATAAATGTTGTCTAGCATTTTTTTCATTTTTCTACATTTTTTGTAATTGCTGCACAAATAAAATTATTGTTTTTTGTATAGTTTTTCCATATTATGTTTATACTTGTATAAAATGGATTTTTGAAAGAGAGACACATATGAAACTTTTTAAATTAAGCTCAACTACAGCAACTGATGATGGTTATCAAATCTTAATTCGCGATCTTCAGGCTACTACAGCTGAACTAAATTCAGTCTATACTAATTTGCAGAATGTTGTTGAGCCAGACCTTATTGATTACTATATTTATCAGGCAAAAGCAGTTTCCATGCGATATAAATTTTTGCTTGAATGCGTAAAAAAAATAGAGGATTCTTACGCGAAGAATCCTCTATGATTATCATTTGTATAATTTTCGTTTAGCTGGCTTTTGCCATATGTCATTCCAGCGTATACCTGCTGTGTATTGCTCATCAGGGGCTCTGATTTGTCCTGTTCTGCTACTTTCACAAAGCTTTTGTAGAGACTTGTCATCAGCCCCTCTGCATCTATAATTCTGTCTTTTTTGTTTTCATACAATGATTTTGCCAGTTGGTTTTTGCAGAATAGATAAATTGAATATAATTGTGCCGATATCTCATAATGAAAATCCAATGCTCCAATCAGTTCATCCAATGTTTTTGATGCTTTTTTTATGGAATTCTTAAATTCCAATCTGTTTTTAACCGCCAAAGCGTCTTTTGCATCCTGTGTATATGCGAAAAAAATATCATACAGAATTACTATCATTCCGCCTTTATTACACTGACTAAGTCGCCTGGTAAAATCACATTTTAACTCACTATTCACTACGACACCTCATTAAGAAAGTAATGATAATACCTGCTGTGGAAGCTCATTTGCCTGTGACAATACTGATACTCCAGCTTGATTCAATATATTCTGACTTGCATATTCGGTATACTCTTTTGCCATATCAACATCTGTTAACTGAGAAAATGCTGATGTAAGATTCTCTCCTGTTTCTGCAAGTGAAGCTGTTGCATACTCCAATCTGTTCTGGTATGCACCAATTCTTGATCTTGTTTCTGACAATTTTGATATTGCATTATCAAGTGTTTGTATTGCCCTATCAGCACCTCCTGCAACTGTTACATCAACTTCATCAATGTACAATGACTCCGAAGACATCTCTGGAATTCTTATTCCTACTGTCTGATACTGATTTGCACCTGACTGAATTTCCATTCTTCCAATATCAGTTACTTTAATATCAATTGTTGAGTTGTCATTTAATTCTGTTGACACTGAAAATTCCATTTTGAATCCACTGCCACCCTTTACAACTACTTTTGATCCATTTGTTGTATAGGTAACATTTTCGAAGTCTCCTTCTAATCCATTTATCTGTACATCTTTTCCTGTATTTTTGTAAATTGTATTTCCGTCTTCATCTGTCTCTGTATTCTCACCTGTTGCTGTGACCAGGCCACTGAGACTTTGAGATACTTTTATATCCAGTGTAGCTTCATTTCCATATAATCTGCTCTCCAATGAAATTGTTCCACCATTGAATTCTACATCCACACCTGCTTTTTCTGCTGCTTCCCTGAATGCAGCCGTAAACTCCGGTTCACTCATGTTCGCAGTTACATTCATATTAATTCCATTAATTGCAATAGTCCCATCTGCTGCTACCGGATAAACTGCACTCAGTGTTGATTTTGCATTTTCTGCCGGCTGTGCAACATCGACTGTGTAAACTCCCGGATTAACCTGATCTGATATATACATTCTTGAGACAGCATCTGTATACAACTGTGTTCCATTGGCATCTGTTACTGATGAGTATACTTTAGTGTCCGATGAACCATCTAAGAGTGTCTTTGTATTATACTCTGTATCCTCTGCAATTCTGTCTATCTCATTTTTCAGCTCCTCGATTTCAGCCTGAATACTTTTTTTATCTTCATAGGTATTTGTATCACTTGCAGCCTGAACTGAAAGCTCTCTAATTCTCTGAAGGACACTTGTCATCTCATTTAATGCACCATCTGCTATCTGAAGAAGCGATACTCCATCATTTGTATTTGACTCAGCCTGATTTAACGCATCAATCTGGGCTCTCATCTTATTGGAGATAGCCATTCCGGCCGGATTATCCTCTGCTGAATTAAGCTTTAATCCACTTGAAAGTCTCTCCATTGATTTTTGAAGTCTGGTCTCCGTTCTCATTAACTTATTATTAGCAATAACTGCCGACATATTTCTGTTTATTTTCATAGTAATTTACCTTCCAATCCTCTGACTATCAGCATCCTTGCCATTTTTGATTAACCATCCCTGTCAATCTGTACCTGTTTTTTATATCGACATTTATTTTATTTTTCTTTAGTACTTTTATCCGACTCATGTATAATTTGCATTTGATTGGAAATCGTATTATAATAGGCACATTGATAAACAAAAAAGGAGGAGAATTCTAATGGCTCAGGTAAGTAAAGACACTATGATTGGTGAACTTCTTCAGATTGACGAGAACGTTGCACCATTACTTTTAAATATCGGAATGCACTGTCTTGGTTGCCCATCATCCCAGATGGAGACAATCGGAGAAGCTGCTATGGTTCATGGCTATGACCCGGATGCTTTAGTAAATGAAATCAACAATTTCCTTGCTAAAGGTTCATCAGATAATTAAAAAGAATTAAAAAAACGGTTGCTCTTGCAACCGTTTTTTGTTTATACCCTTATTTTACAGCTGTGCCAATGTCTGAATAGCACATTCATCTAATATAATCTGATTATGCTCCTTGAAATAAGCATCTATTGATTCCTTATACTTCTTTTGTTTTCCATATTCGGCAATCATATTGCACACTTTATTAAATTCTGCCGGAGAATGTTCGCCCTTATGCAAAGTAAGATAAAAATGTGCATTCTTATTATCTTTGTACAAAGCATTTGGTCCATCGTATGCACCATCTAATACATTTGCAACCATACATACCTGATTGAAATTCTCAAATTCAAACATCCTTGTTAAATCCTTGATTTCATCAACAGCTTTATCCTCTTGAACTTCTTCCGGATTACTGCTGTTCTTTGTATTCTTCAGCTTTTCAAATAGCCCAATAATATCATCTGCCCCCTGTCGGCTGAATTCTATTTCAGATTCTTCTTCAATACTTTCATCATCTGGCTGTGTGAATTTAGAAAACCTTGTATCCAATTCATCTGGATATTCAACCTTTGTAATAACTAATATTATTGATTCAGACGATAATGGAATTGCTTCAATCATAAGCGGAATGTCATTTGCTTCAAATCCAAACTCATAATTTGCCTGCTCTATCATATCTTTAAATAAGCTTCTTGCTTTTTCTGATCCATATGCAAGCTCGCTTAATTTAATTTGTCTGTCATCCAGATCCTCTCTAGTTAATGTGCAACGAATCTGGTTATCATTTACTTTTTCAATTTTCATACAATCACTTCCTTACTCTGAAAATTTATCGTAAATTTGAATTTTATTATAATAAAATCCCCCTATAATGTAAAGAATTAGTCTCATTAAATATTTCTAAAAAAAATTTTTACAAAAAATGCTTGCACAATTTAAAATCATGTGCTATAAACTTATATTGTAAGATGCGCTTGACAAAAGAGGAGCGTATGACAGAATTAAAAAACCAAATTTTGTTTGGCAAGTATAGAGTTATCAAATCACTTGGAAACGGGAGTTTTAGTGAGGTACTTCTTGTCGAACACCTATCTTTAGAGCAGGAACGGGCTATCAAGATCATTCCCCATTCGTCCGAGAATTCCTTCTCGCCAATTATGGAAGCAATGCTTCTTAATTCTTTTAATCATCCAGGAATCCCCCAGATTTATGATGTTGAACAGGATGAATTAAATTATTACCTTGTGGAAGAATATATACAAGGTGAGTCTTTAGACAAATTTTTGCTTAATCAGCAAAATATTTCCCCAGGATTATTTATAAAAATTTGTAATCAGCTATGCGATATATTTACTTATCTTCACAGCTTTACTCCATCTCCTATTATTTACGGAGATTTAAAACCAGAGCATATTATAGTATGTGGAGATAATATTAAATTAATTGACTATGGCATATCTACAATTCTTTCCAATACGGGAAATACATCTAATAACTTTGGGAATGTTGCATTTAGTGCACCTGAGAATTTTGTTGGAGAAAAACCTACAATCACTTCTGATATATACAGCATTGGGAAATTGCTTGAATATATTGGTGAGTATGTTTATCCCACTTTATCCCAAAATATCATTCATATTATCCACAAATCAATTGAATCAGATCCAGTTAATCGATATGAAACGGTGGATGAACTGAATTCTGAAATGAACAATGAGTTTTTAAAATTAAGTCAACCGCATCTGCGAAAAAAAATAGCAGTTATTGGAAGTCATCACGGCTGTGGAACAAGCCACATTGCAATATCAATAGTATCAACATTAAATTCAATGGGACTTTCTTCTTATTATAAAGAAAATAGTCATTCGGACAGCTTACTGGAATTTGCCAGTAATACTAATGAATATAAACAGCACAATGGAATTTATTCTTGCCACAATTTTAAAGGCATTCCGGAATATGGTCCAGGCATTCGAATTGATGTGCCCGATAATGCAATAATTGTTTATGATCTTGGATGCTATTGCAACGAGCAGATATTACATAATTTTGATATTGTTCTACTAGTATGCGGTGGAGCTTTCGGCCATTTTAAGAATCTTAACAGAATTATAAATACAATTGACTCAAATAAACGACCTTACAAAATCATCTGCAATTTATCTAATAAAAAGCAGGCATGTAATTTTGCCAGATTTCTTAACAAACGGATTTTTCTATTTCCATTTGAACCGGATCCAATGCGTATTAGCAAATCAAGCCGTAAACTTCTGATTTCACTACTAAAAGAGAAAGGATGGTCAAAATTTTTTTCCGACATAAAAAGCATAAAATCAATTTTCCACAAACCATAGCTATCTGTGGTATGGGGCATAATATGGGAACAACCTGTCTAAGTCTGGCTATCTCAAACTATTTGTGCAGTAAACAACTAAAATCAGTCGCTTACATAGAAGTTAATTCAACCGATGAGATATACCAGTTGAATCCAAAGTTTAAAAGAGAAAATTTCAAATATATGGGGATTGATTTTTTCCCAAACAAAACCATTTCAGACCTTACTGGTGTTATTAATTCAAAATACGAATATTTCATTATGGATTTTGGTGTCCTGAATGGTTACACAGCAAAGGAATTCAATCGCTGTCAGACTCGTTTTGCCATTTGTGATCATAGAGACTGGAAATTTGATCAAATTGAAGCTTTTCTGAAAAACGATACTTTATGGACAGACAAGCTTATGGATAATCTTATTATTATGGGAAATATAAGTACATCAAACTGCAAGAAATTTCGGAAAGAACATGGATATGATATATTATCTATTCCAACCATCCAAAATCCGTTTCATCTTACCTCTGAATTCTTTGAATTTTTTGAGGAGCTGTTAAAAAGGAGTTTATACCACAATGAATAACACAATTTCTAATCAGCTAATTATTGAATTGTTACCTTCGGAATTTAGTGGATTTATTCTTCAAATTCCTAATTCGGGACTGGGAGGTGATGATTTAAAGGCATAAAATTTTCTTTTATTTAATAAATATTACAGATAAAATACTTTAAAAAATAATTGGGAAGGGAGACCCGATGTCTAACCTTCGTAAAGAAATTGCAAAATAGTAGAAAAAGAATTTATAGGGAGGTTCGAAAAGCCTCCCTATTATATTTATTAAAAATTATTAAATATTACAATTTTATTACAAAAAAATTTGAATCTATGTTTTTACAATGCTATAATTTATAGGAATTATAGAAAGGGGTTCTCACTTATGAAAAAGAAAATTATGCCAATACTGTTTATTGGTGGAATAATAATACTAGCCTTAGGTATTATTTTAGTTTCAGTATTGGTAAAGAAATATACACCTAATAAAGAAACATTTAGTTTGTCCGAATATTACAATATTACTTCAGAGGAGCAGGTTGCTACTGTTCTCAACCGAACTAATGTAGATGCCAAAGCCAAAATGATTGATGGAAAGGTATATCTGGATTATCATTTTGTTCACGATTATATCAATGCCCGCTTTTATTGGGATGCAAATGAAAATATTCTCCTTTATACTACTGACAGAGATTTAATCAGTGCACAGGCCGATAGCAATACCTATACTATTACTAAATCTACTAATGACTGGGATTGTGCAATTGTTAAGGCATCCTCTGATTCTGCTTACATCAATATTGATTTTGTAAAACAGTACTCTGATTTCACTTATGAATATTTTGAATCTCCTAATCGTCTGGTTATCAACACACAGTGGGGAGAAGTAAGTACAGCTTCAATTAAGAAAAATACAGATGTACGATTAAAAGGTGGAATTAAAAGTCCAATCCTTACAAAAGTATCAAAAAAAGATTCTGTAACTATTATAGAAGCTTATGATAAATGGACAAAAATTATTACAGCTGATGGTATTATTGGATTTGTAAAAAACAACACCTTATCTGATGCTACAACTGTAAAACTTGAAAATGCAGACTATAAACCTGAAGAATTTACACACATTTTGAAAGATGAAAAAATTTCTATGGCGTGGCATCAGGTTACTAACACATCATCAAACAATGATATTGCAAATGTTCTTGCTGGAACTAAAGGTATAAATGTTATGTCACCTACATGGTTCTACCTTAATGATAACAAGGGTAACCTGCATGATATTGCAAGTACAAACTATGTAAACTACTGTCACTCACAAGGTGTTGATGTTTGGGCACTTTTCAGTAATCTTGAGAATAAAGAAGTTGATACTTCTTATGTTCTTACACATACCTCAACAAGACATAATCTTGTTAACCAGATTATTGCTGCAGCTATCCAGTATAATCTGGACGGAATCAACCTTGATTTTGAGGCAATTGACACTTCAGTAGGAGATGCATATATTCAATTTGTAAGAGAGTTATCTATAAAATGTGCAAATAATGGCATTATTCTCTCAGTTGATAACTATGTGCCAACTTCATATACAGCTTTTTATAATAGAGCAGAACAGGCAAATTTTGCGGATTATGTTGTAATTATGGGATATGATCAACATACATTAGGTGACGAAGCTGGTTCCGTTGCTTCAATTAATTGGGTAAAAGATGGAGTAATAAATACGCTCGAAAGTGTACCGGCAGAACAGGTTATTTTAGGAATGCCTTTCTATACAAGAATTTGGGAGCTTACTCCTTCTGATACTGAAAATGTTGATGTGGCCGATGAGCAGGAATATAAAGTTACTTCTTCTACTTTTGGAATGAAAGCTGCCGCTAATAGCCTTGCAAATAATAATGCAACAGCTACCTGGTCTGAGGAAGATGGTCAGAATTATGCACAATGGACAAATGGTGGCACAATCTACAAGGTATGGCTTGAAGATAGCGCTTCCATTGAGGAAAAGCTTAAACTTGTTGATTCATATTCGTTAGCAGGAGCTGCATACTGGAAATTAGGTTTCGAGACAAGTAACATTTGGGACACAATTATAAAATATATTAATTAATACTTTTATTCATTTTACTTATTCTAATTTCATATAATCTATTAAATAAACCCGATGCACTTTATATGCATCGGGTATTTTAAAGGATTGACAACATGTCTAATTTATATAAATTCCGTCATTTGCTTATTTTAATATTATTTATCGGAGTATTTTTTTCTGCTCGTCAACTTGCCGCTTTTGCAAAATCTTCTTCAGGTAAAATCAACTGCTGCATTGCTATAGATGCAGGTCATGGAGGACTAGATCCTGGAAAAGTTGGCATAAACGGTGCCCTGGAGAAAGATATTAATTTATCAATTGCACTTAAACTTGGTAAATTACTAGAAGACAAAGGCTTTACCGTCGTACTTACCAGAACAACTACAGATGATTTATCAGATAAAAATTCCACAAACAGGAAACTTGATGACCTACGCAATCGTGTTAAACTAATTACAGATAAAAAAGCTGATTTTACTGTAAGTATACATCAAAATAGCTTTACAAATTCAAACATAACCGGGCCACAGACTTTCTATTATAGTGAATCTGAAGAAGGCAAAGAGCTTGCCTCGATTATTCAGCATAGTCTTGATTCCTCTCTTGGAATACAAAAATCAAGAGGTATCAAAGAAAATTCAGACTATTATATCTTTAAAAAAACACCCACACCTACAGTAATTGTAGAATGTGGGTTCTTAAGTAATCCAAATGAAGCTGATATGCTTACAACAGATAAATACCAGGATCAGCTTGCTGTTGCAATTTATAATGGCATTATAGAATACTACTCAAAGCCTTGATAAATCCTTCTGCAATACCATATAGTCGACTGGTCTGTACCTCATAATCTGAATTGTCAGTATCTTTATAAGACTGTTCTTTATGTAAAGACGACATTTCAAACCTTTCATATGATATTTCTGGAATAATGGCTACTTTTATATCCATATCTGTCTGATTGATATTTTCTACAAAAGTACTAATATTGTCCTCAATGAGTTTTTTCGTCTCTTCATCATTTACTGCAATGGTACCTGCCACCCCATTTTCCTTTGCTTCAAATGATGCAGCAATTTTACCCATCAATTCTCCTCTAAAGAAAATATCAATCAGTCCCTTATCCTTTTCTCCTCGAATCACCTTTAAGGATACTCCGGATACACCGTCACCCGTCTCAATTGGAATCAAATAGCTTTCTTCTTTTGCTTTTTTTGTCCAAAGCATAAGCTCCTTACTTATCATTCTTAGCTCTTTGATATCCTGCGAAGTTGCCTGTTTTCCTTCAATTATCATTGTATCCATTGCATGAGTTGCAATTTCCGCAAGATTCTCCTGCGCATCAGCCATTTCTTCCGGATTCTTTACTGCCTCACCAAACTGCTGCAATACTTGATTTTTCATCTGATTAATCATTTCAGTGACATCTTCTGGAATATTTATATCATTCCATACTTTTCGCAGTGCTATGTTCGGATTTCTAAGCATTCTTGACGCTGCAAGTATATTTGCCATACTATTTTTGATATCGAACCTGTCAAGCAATTTGTATACATCCTGACTTGAAACCTTTACTTCATTAAATTCCTCAAGCATTTCTCTTGCATACTCTGCCTCAATTAACTCATTTTGCTGCAAAGCAACATCATCAATCTGATTGATATACTCTTTTAACTGCTCTGGTGTCATTTGCTCCCAGCCTTTATCATTCAGCATTTCTCTTGGCATTAAATTAATACTATCTTTTATATCTGATAAACAGTTAATACTATAAGCGGTTTCTATTTGCTCGTCTATCTTTGTTCCTTTTGTTGTAGACTGAACTCCTGCAAATTCCTCATCGATTTTATAATCCAGCTGACCTTTTTTACCATTTCTTACTGCAGTCAGGAGATTTCTCATTGTAATATCAGCTCCCTGATTAATAAGTGAGCCAATAACCGCACCATCTGTTTTTTCAACCTGCGCAATTAATCTGTATATTCCTATGTATGCTTCTCTTTCTTCCTCGGTAATTTCTTTGTTCTGTTCCAGCTTATACAAAAACTTGCTAAATTTCTCAGTTTCGTTTTCCGGATTATTATTTTGAATTTTAACTGCTATTTCATTCAGCTGTTCTATATCTAAATCCAGCGGAGATATACCCTGCCTGATCATTTCAAGAGTTGTTGCAGGGGTCATATTTTTAAAGGTTCTTTGAACCTGTTCATCTACGGCCTTCATTTTCATAATATTTTCAGGAGAAATCTGACTTTCATTGTAGGCAAGTATTCTTACAGCTCGTTTATTACTTTCTGTTATTTCAATATCTAAATCCGTTAAAATGTCATCTACATTTCTAAAAGCCTTATGTATATTATCTCCAAGATCGCTTCTAGGAGATGTCATCATTGTTTCATATCTCAAATTTGCTTTATCAAATTCAGCTTTTATTACTTCACTTCGACTATATACAGATTCTACAGTTTCCTGATTTGATGACAGTGTAAGTGCATATGCAGGCTGAAATTTCAACTTATCAAGTATCTGTATTGTTGAAGCAAATACACTTATATTTTTTTCATTACTTACTACATCATTTCCGTCCAATAAATTTTTATAATATTGATTTTCAATATTTTTAAGCTCTTCTACCAGACTCTCTAACGGCTTTGTATCTATTGATATACCTCTCTTTAGTAGAGCATAATTTGCCTCTACTGTCATCATTAATCTGGTCTCTTCAAGCTGTCTTTTTGCAGTCACATATTTTTCATCATCATATATATCAGTACTTTTTTCTTTACTGTATGTCGCTTGCTGAAGATTTTTTGCAGTAAGCTCCATATTATTTGCAACTATATATTTAACATCTTCATCAGTTGCATCGTTTATAATATTATAAACGTCCTTGGCCTGCTCAATTAAAGAAAAACCTTCTACTAAAATTGCATCACCCGGTCTTTTGCCCTCTGAAATTGCAACAGCCATAGAATTATATAAGTCTTCTGATTCAAAATTAACTAAATCTTCTGATAATGCATTTATTTTGTCCAGATATTTAATATTATCTGCCGAAATATTTATTCCATTATCTATTAATACCTTTGCATAATATAGATTCTGCTCATTATCCTCTAATCCAGAACTAAGTAAAATATCTTTAATCTGCGTAGCAAGCTCGCTAAATTCCTGCTCCGGCATTCCTACTATATTTGAACATTCATTTCCAACAAATTGTGCTTTATAAATGTTATCAATTGTTGGTAAAAGTTGATTCTTAACCATATAAAC
>JAXJVZ010000078.1:0-3301 GCA_036308285.1 Agathobacter sp.
CTTTATATGGAACTATATGTTGCTAAATCCTACCAGGGACTTCCTGTGGTAGAAGAACCTTATAAGAAGGGTGGCAAAACCTATTGTAAGGTTAAGATGAAATCTGGAGCCGCAAAAGAAGTGCGCGTATATAGCCAGAAAGAATATGAAAAGATGTATCCTGCGCCCGAACCTAAGTGGAAGCCGCAGCGAGAGTTGCTTGGCTTTGGTGAAGATGGATTCATTCTTATCTTTAATAATAAGCCAGAGTTTGAAACTTTCTATGAGAAAGGTCCTTTCCGCTATCATAGAGTGTTTGGCTGGTATCTGCCTGGCAATGAAATTGTGCCTGCGCTGCTACCTGGCATTGTTCCTAAGGTGTTGTCTTGGGAGACTGTTGGTGGCGAAGATGGCGAGTTAATCGCAGAAGATAAGCTGATTAAGGCTTTTAATAAATTTGTAAAGAGTATTTAAGGAGATAATATGAAAAAGATTTTTGCTATGCTTCTGGTTCTGCTGATGTGCTTTTCTATGTGTGCTTGCACCGCAGCAGAAAATGTCAACTATAACCTGTCTCAGGCTGCAGACAACTTTGAGTGTCTGCGTAAGATTACAGTGTATAACGCGCGAACCGACCTTATTGTAATGGAAATGGAAGGTGCCATGTCTATTTCCAACAATAGTTCCAATGAGTTGGTAGTTACTTGTAAGACGGGTCCTGGCGAATATAAGAAGAATTATATTTACCTGAATGAGTATGTTATCTATGTGGTAGAAGATATTACTGGTACTACAACCAATCCCTATCACTATAAGGTACACTTCTATACTGCCCTGCCCGATATTGATATTAACCACTAATAAAAAGGAGATAATATGAAAAAGTTTATTGCGATTGTTCTGGTTCTGATTATGAGTCTGTCTATGTTTACTGGCTGCGCTTCTTGGCAGCGTAGTATGAAGACTCTTGGCTCTGACTTCGGTGGTGGTCTGTATCGTCGTGTAACCGCATATTCCTATGATGGTGATGTGCTGGGTGTCTGGGAAGGTAAGTTTGATGTGAGCGAAAGTTCCACAGAGACCTTCTTTGATCTTAATGGCAAGCGAATTATTCTCCAGAATTGTATTATTATCAATGAAGAGCTGCCTACTCAGCGAGTTGAACCCACTGAATAATATTAAAAGCCTCTCGTAATGAGAGGCTTTTTTGATTTTTATAAAAAAATATGTTATAATATTTATAGAAAGTGAGGGAATAAATATGCTGAGATTAAGAGATTTATTGCCTAAGGACAGACCCTTTGATATTGAATATCGTTGTAATGCACCTAAATGTGATGATGAAGATGATATGCTTTTTGGCTATTGTTATTGGGATGGCGAAGAGCTTCTCAGTGGTGATGGCGATAATTATTACCTCAATGATGTTATTGAGCGTTATCAGTGTGATGGTAAGCGTTTAACCGTATGGATTGAGGTAAAATGGAATAGTGATGGGGAGATTGATGTATGATTAAGAATTGGTTGATTACTGGCGATACCCATGGTAAAACTGCACAGCGGCTTGCTTATATTAAAGAGATGATGCCCGAATATAAGCCCGAAGAAACTGCGGTAATTATCCTTGGTGATGTCGGTTTTAATTATTATAAGAATAAAAAGGATTGGAAGAATAAGCATCAGGCTTCTGCTTATGGTTATACTCTGTATTGCCTGCGGGGTAATCATGAAGATCGGGCTTCTTGTATTAAGAATATGATATATGAGCATGATGAATTTGTGAACGGCGTTGTTTATTATGAACCAGAATTTCCCTTGATTAAATATTTTATGGATTGCGTTTGTGAATATGAAATTATGGGTAAAAAGGTTCTGTGTATTCCTGGCGCATATTCAGTTGATAAATGGTATCGGTTGCAGAATGATTGGATGTGGTTCCCTCTCGAACAGCTGACTAAAATTGAAATGGAAAGTGCCGAAGAAATGTATGCTAGTAAACACTATGATTTTGTGTTCTCTCATACTGCGCCTATTAACTGGGAGCCTACCGATCTATTCTTGTCTATAATTGACCAGTCTAAAGTTGATAAGACTATGGAAGTGTGGCTGGGTAAGTTTAAGGATATGATTGATTGGGGTATCTGGCTGTTTGGTCACTATCATGCCGATCGGATTGAACGGCCTTATGTCGAGCAGTTCTACAATGAGGTTGAACTCCTTGATACTGTCTTCGCACGGTGGAATAAGTACAAAGAGACTGGCGAGCTGGATTGGTGGCTGCCTAAGTCTCCTAATTTTTATATGGGCGTTGAAAGTGAGACTAAGTAATGGCTGATTATATTGCTGATGTAAGGTTTCAGCTCCGTATTAAAGATGATGAAGCAATGCTGTATGCCGAACAGTTTCTGTATGATGGATTAGCGAGTCTTGCTTATAGCAGTGATCCCGATGATGATCATTATTCAATTGAAAGCGTTAATTTTATGGCTTTAAATGAAACATATTATTAACTATAAAATCTTTTATTGATTTTATTAAAAAAATATGATATAATATATATACAATAAAGAAAGGGGATAAATGATGTTTGTAATTACTGAAGACCATGGCACTGATGACTATATGAGCATTCTCGCAGTAACTAATGACGAGGGTATAGCACAAGAAATAGTTCTTGCTTTAGCGGAAGAGGCTATGTACAATTCTTTCTGTGAAGACCTCTCCTTTTCTCCGCCTAGAACTTCGGTTACAGAAATAATTGAAAGTTATACAAGAAGATTTAAGCTAAATAACTTTGGCTGGTGTTTCTATTACGATAAAGTCCCCTTTATTAACTAATCTGAAAGGAAATTGAAAATATGAAAAAGGTTCTTGTAATTGTTGATATGCAGAATGACTTCGTGGATGGCGCTCTGGGCACCCCCGAGGCGCAGGCTATTGTCCCCAAGGTAGCGGATTATATCCGCACTCATGCTGATAAGGACACTGTCCTGGTGTTCACCAAGGATACCCATGAAGTAAATTATATGGATACCCAGGAAGGTAAACACCTGCCCGTCGCTCACTGTATCAAGGATACTTATGGTTGGGAACTGGCTCCTGCTATCCAGGAGGCACTGTATGATGTGCGCAATCAGTATCATTCCTTTGACTCCTACTTCCCCTATATCACCGACCATATTGTCTGTAAGCCTTCCTTCGGTTCTCTGGACCTGGTAAATCTGCTGTATGTGCTGGATGATGACACTGGTATGCAGCCTGGTGATATTGCCGAGATTACTCTGATGGGTCTGTGTACTGGTATCTGCGTTCTGTCTAACGC
>JAXJVZ010000079.1:0-6854 GCA_036308285.1 Agathobacter sp.
GTTTTATTAATCATAACCTGTGGATGCTCTACTCTGAAACCTACCGCAAAATTCTTAACACTCATAGGCACATTCAGATTCTGCAATTTTCTAAATGTATCTCTTGAGCTATGCCCTAAAGCAAGAATAAGCAAATCCGTTTCAATGTTTTTTCCATTGACCTTAACTGCAGTAATTTTATTATTTTCAATTATAAAATCCTCTGCCTGATGTTCAAAAAAGATTTGGCATCCCTTTTCAATCAAATACTTTCTGATATTAACAATTACTTTTGATAATACATCCGTTCCAATATGAGGCTTATTATCATATAGAATCTGAGAGTCGGCTCCAAATTTTACAAAAGTCTCTAAGACATGGTAAATTATTCCATTCGGATCCTTAATTGCCGTATTAAGCTTTCCGTCTGAAAATGTCCCAGCTCCACCTTCACCGAACTGAACATTAGACTTTGTATTTAACACCCCGGTCCTCCAGAATTCCTCTACATCCTTTGTTCTATCTTCAATCGCTTTTCCACGTTCGATAATTACCGGTCTGTATCCTGCCTCAGACAGTATTAATCCACAAAAAAGACCTGCAGGTCCTGCACCTATTATCACTGGTCTTTTATCAAGGCTTTTATCACCTGATTCCGGGATAAAGAACTTATTGTCCTTTGCTATGATAATATTTTTATTTCCAGCCTTCTCAGCCACTTTCTTTTCATTCTTTATTTCTACACCAATTGTGTATACATAAAAGAGCTCAGGCTTCTTTCTGGCATCTATTGATCTCTTTAATATCTTATATGTAAAACTATTTACAGGCCTTTTTAATAGCTTTGAAATTTTATTTTCTAATTCAGCCTCTGAATGATTTACATTTATCTTTAACTGACTAATCTTTATCATTTTACTCTTATTTACCTGCATTTAAACCTGCAATGTATCCGCTTGTCCACGCCCACTGCAGATTATATCCACCACATATTCCATCTACATCAAGAATCTCACCTGCAAAATACATACCTGGTACAAGTTTTGATTCTAGTGTCTTAATATCTATTTCCTGAGAACTGATACCACCTGCACATACCTGTGCAAATTCATAATCTCTGTAACTTTTCACATTAACGATAAGTGATTTGATTGTTGTAGATAATAAATCAACTTTCTTAATATCATTCTTATCTATATTAATTATTGCTGTTGGATTTATCTTTGTCTGTTCTAATAAAGCTGTAGATAATTTGGAATTAAGCAGACCTGAAAGCATCTGAATCCAGCTCTTAAAACCATTAGATTTCTCCACAAGCTCTGTTAGCATATTGTGCAGCTTCTCATTTGAATACTCTGGCATGAAATCAATTTTTACTTTAACGTCTGCTTTTTCATACAGTCCCATTGATAAGAATCTGCTTATCTGAAAAACAGGTATACCTGATAGGCCATAATCAGTAAGCTGAAGTTCTCCTGTATCAGAACATAGTTCTTTGTTGTTGACAATTGCTGTAACACTGGCATCAGTTCTTACTCCTGATACTTTCTTAAAAGAGAACCCATCACAATTAAAGCCACATAAAGCCGGAACAATCGGATTAAAACGATGTCCGAAGCCTTTAAGAAACGGTAAAAAGCTTCCATCGCTTCCGAGCTTTGGTGATGCCAGCAATCCAACTGCAACTATAATCTTTTGTGCTTTATAGGAACCCCTATTCGATTTTATTATAAACTCGCCCTTTTTATGGTTAATCGATGAAATCTCACATTCTGTAACAATTCTGACACCAAGCCTTAGTGCCTCATCAATTAGTGAATTTAAAATCGTTGTAGCCTGACCTGAATTTGGATACATGTATCCATTTTTTTCTTTACTAATAACGCCAAGCTCTGTAAAAAAATCAATTGCATCATTAGAATTAAACACTGATAGTCCATGTTGAATTAAATCTTTATTACCCCGATAACAATCATCAGTCATCTTTTTATTAGTATAATTGCACTTGCCATTTCCTGTTGCAAGAATTTTCTTTCCAGCTTTATCTTTATGTTCAAGTATTATAACCCTACTGCCATTTCCTGCCGCAGTAATTGCTGCCATAAGTCCGGATGCCCCGGCACCAATAACTATCAGATTCATTCTATTCCACCTCGATTCCACGCCCTACAATTTTAGCACAAGGCTTTTAAACATTCAACAAATCAGCTGGAATAACTCTCTAGGAAATCATATACCTCTGCAATATTTTTAAAGCCATAATTTCCTTCCTCAATCATTTTTTTATCTTCTGCTCCCATTGCCTCAAAACTGATATTAGTGTTACAGAATATTTCACCATTTTTATCTGTTATAACAAGATTTCCATTATCATTTGTCAAAAAGTATTCATTTGCCTCTACAACAATATTAGTTTCTACAGTTTTTTCAGTTGGATTTTCTTCTTTATCAACCAAAATCTGTGATTCATCGTCTGTAACATTTGATTTGTAGTTATTTCTTAATAGCCCATAACCAATTAGTATTGCTAAAAGGAATATAACTAAAATACAGATACTTAAGCTTCGTTTCATTTAATCACCCCACTTAAAGTATCTGTATTTTTCCGAAAAATATTCAATTATTTATAACAAATGCATCTTTTTTGCAATACTAACAAGTAATGTACCTTTAGGAAACCGTATAATTTCTTCTTCTGTAAGACCTTTAAATAATAATAAGGTTACAAAATATATTATAACCGATACGATTAATGCTACTGCAAAAGCAAGATAAATTATCTTTGTAAGTTTGTACAGTCCATAATAAACGACAAATCCACATACTCCCATTATCAGTGAACAGATAACAGGAATTATAAAAGTCTTTACAATCTCCTGCTTATATCCACTATACTTTCTAAGTGCTCTGGCATTCAGATAACACATTAAAAGTGAGAAGAATGTATTAGCAATAATCACTGCATATATATTTAGTCTAAAGAAAAGCATCAGCACAACAAGCAATACAACATGTGCAACTAATGCAATCGCTGCATTAACAACCGGCACCTGCAGCCTGTTTATTCCCTGTAACAAACCATTCGACAATGTCGACATTGAATAAAACACAACAGCAATTGAACCAAACCACATCATCCTTGAAGCAATATCAACAGTGCTTATTGTTCCCGGGAACAATATAGAAAAGATTGGGGTAGCAAGAACTGCAAGCCCCACAGCACATGGAAACGCTATAACCATAACAAAACGCATAGCTGCATTTATCTGTTTTCTAACACTCTCCATATCATCATTTGCAAATGACTTTGTAAGCGAAGGAACTGATGATGCTGCCATTGCCGAAGCAATTGATATAGGCACATTAATCATAAGTTTGTATTTTCCGGCAAATACTCCCCACCATATATCTACCTCATGCTCTGTATATCCCTGAAGTAATGCAACATTTTTAAAAATTCCCTGGTCAATAATTCCACTAATATTATAAATAGTTGTACTTAATAATACCGGAATGATTGTGACAATAAGAATTTTCATTGTATATGCAAAAGAATCCACCTTAACACTTCTATCACGTTTCATCTGTGCTTTAAAGACTCTCAAATATACAATAAACACAAACAATACAAATAAGAGTGCTGCAACTGATCCAAGGTTAGTTCCAAGAGTTCCACCAGCAGCTCCATATGCAGCTGCATAGTGCTCCTTATCACCAAGCACGGCTCCTGTTCTGGCTCCCACCTTAAAGAGAACATAAGCCGCCCATACACTGACAATAGCATTTACTATCTGCTCAATTATCTGTGAAATGGCACTTGGCATCATTGTTCCAAGTCCCTGGAAAAAACCACGGAGCACTCCAAGTACTGCAACTACTACCAGGGCAGGTGCTAATACTTTAAGGGCAAAAATACTATTTGGAGTTTTAAGCATTCTGGCTGTAAAAAATTCTGCTCCGAAATATACTATCAGGGCTACAATCGTTCCTGATACAAGGGCAAAAATAAGTGCACCTTTTAAAATCTGATATGCCTTTTTTCTATGTCCCTTTGCCATTCTTGCAGATACCAATTTTGAAACAGCTAAAGGCAAACTGTATGATGAAATAATAAGCATTACATTATATACATCAAAAGCACATGCATAATAATTATTACCTACATCACCGATTATTTCTGTCATTGGAATACGATAAATAAGACCTATTATTCGGCTTATTATTGATGCAATTGCAAGTATCGATCCCTGCACCAGAAAATTTGAATCTTTTCTATTAGAAGATTTTGTAGATTTTGACATTTTAAACCTCTATTATCTATTATTAAACTCATCCATTGTACTGTATATAACATTTTTCGAAGCCGATCCAGTGCTTCCAACTTCAATCCATGTCTTGCCCTGATTAAGAGTGATTTCATTACCATTTAAATCATAATAATGTGTTATATCATCATATGAGGCTCTGCTCCATGTAATATCGATGCATTTGCCATTTGTAATAAAGTATCCTGAACCACCTGAGAGCTGATTAACATCCAAAAGGCCACTTGAAGAATCAACCTCTGAAACAGCACAATTCATTATAATAATATTCTTAACACAAACCTGCGAATTATCTATACCATCAGTTTCTTTGTCCTTAAACTGATATCTATAATATAGACCATCCTCAGCATTATATACAAACCATGGCTTATTTATTGGATAATACATAGTTATTGCCATAGCATCTGTTCCGCTATCCAGATGTACAGACTCATCATCATTAGCAAATTTAAAATTTCCCTGATAATTTTCGGAATGATATTCATCATATCCATACTCTGCAAACATTCCTGCTATTTTATCAGAAGAAGTATACAGATTATGTGGAGCTTTATGCTCTGATGAATCCCTGTAAAAATAATTATCAGCCTTACCTTTTATGGCATCCACATCATCAATGTAATGCTGTGCCAAAACACCATCATCTGCAATATAGCTTGCACCGGCATGAAGATAAACAGACTCATACTCATGAGCAAAATATGCATAATAATGTCTGCAACTTCTAATATTCCCTATCTTTTCCATATTTGAATAATCCTGAAATAATACCATGTAACGTGTACTTCCACCCTCTACAGGACATTCATATATAACATCAGCCCGTGATAATCCGTATCTTGGAAGACAAGCAGATGTATTTTCAACCATTATTGATATAGGTCTTTTCTTTGCAAGTGTCTCATCAATCCACTCACCAGTTAACAAACTTTTTGCTTGTCCTTCATGTGTATCTATTATTTCACTTTCTATCTCAGTCTCAGTTTCAAACTCAGTCTGCGGTAAACTTTCTGACACATTTGTATCCTGCGACTTGTTTTTCTTTAATTGACATAATAAAAGCATTAAAATCACTACTGATACAAACAATATGCATATCAGAGTTATCATCATTTTTTTATTTTTAATTTTCATAAAAGACTCCTGTTTTATCTATATATGTTTAGCTCATTAAGAATTTTCTCCTGTAATGGCTCCATAATTTTGGCATCCTCTTCCTCTATATGATCATATCCAAAAAGATGAAGCATACTATGGGTTATGAGAAATGCAAATTCCCTTGATTCACTGTGACCGTATTCTCCTGCCTGTTCCTTTACCTTATCAACAGAAATAATTATATCCCCAAGAATGACTTCTCCTGTATCCGGATTAAAATCGCATTCATTTTCTTCTGAAAGAAAAGAAAAATCACCCGCTTTCTCATAGGACAGCATCGGAAATGATAATACATCTGTTGGTCTGTCAATCTGTCTATATTCTTTGTTTATTATATGTATCCCTTCATTATCAGTCAGTGTAAGATTTATCTCTGCTTCATATGGAAAATTCTGACTCTCCATACA
This sequence comes from Agathobacter sp., assembly GCA_036308285.1. Classification (GTDB taxonomy): domain Bacteria; phylum Bacillota; class Clostridia; order Lachnospirales; family Lachnospiraceae; genus Roseburia. The sequence continues at coordinate 5,873 of JAXJVZ010000079.1, forward strand.
ATAATTTATAACCTTATCTGCTAATTCCTTATAATCAAACTCAAATTCAACCTTTACTTCTTCCTCCAAATAAAAACTCAATGAAGTAAATCCTCCTTTTTCAAGAAATCTCTAATTTTCATAAACTGATTCATTCCCAGATTAGACTCATCATAAAGTCCCGAAGATGAGAATTCATTCAATATCTGAACTATTATCAATTCATTATTCCAGGCATTCTTTCCAACATCTTCCTCCTTGACAGCACGCATTTTAAAAACTAATGCATCAACCATGTGAACAAGCGCTGATTCCGGAGTAGAAGGTAATTTTTCCTCTCCATAATACTCAGAAATAATATCTACAAGAGGCTGTGGAAAGCATAAATCCTCTGCTCTTTTTGTTCCCTTTTTTACATATGGTTCTCCCAGCCATTTTCCTAATCTATAGTAGAATCCTCCTGCCGCACATAAATTGGGATTCAGATTACACTCCTTTGCACACCTGTATGCAATATCAGATACAATATTGGCATGTTCATATTCATACAAGGAATATTCCTTTAATTCACGCACCTGGGGATATAATTCTGTGGTAATTTCAATTAGCAGATTATCCATAGATTTTGTTGTCTCAGGAAAAACAAAATTAAACAAAACATAACAGACAACACATACTGCTAATGCACCGATTGCTGACATATATATGATATTATAATCAACACTCTTCTGATTCCAGTAATAAAACAACTCTGGTATTCCAATAGAAAAGCATATGATAAGAATACATGCATATATATATAACTTCTTGTTTCGGAATAATTTGGCAATCATTACTCCGAATACAGTAATAATTATATTTGCCAGAAGCTCATAATAATCACCTGATACTATCATGCTTATTAAAACATTAAAAAAGAGTGATGAAATTAACGAAATAATCTCATTCGATACCGAACACATAATCAGCGGCAGAATAATAACCGGTTTACAATATATTGGTA
>JAXJVZ010000080.1:0-7478 GCA_036308285.1 Agathobacter sp.
GATCCAAGAATGGCAGCAATCCAAGATATATTTAACAAGTTTAAGGAGGTGTAAACAAATGTCAATTTGTCCAAAGAATAAATCTTCTAAGGGAAGAAGAGATAAGAGAAGAGCAAACTGGAAGATGTCTGCTCCAACTTTAGTTAAGTGCAGCAAGTGTGGTTCTTTAATGATGCCTCATCGTGTATGCAAGAAGTGCGGTTCTTATAACAAAAAGCAGATCGTTACTGTTGACTAATTTAAGAATGAATTTGAGAGTTCGAGAGGTTTTAACCTCTCGAATTTTTTGCTTGAAAGGAAATTTCTTTGTTCTTGATTTATACAAAGACTTATAGTATATTTTCTAATAGATACATAAGGAGGGCTATTGATGCAGACAATTACAAGAGTCGCGGTTGATGCCATGGGCGGAGATAATGCACCTTTTGAAATCGTAAAGGGAGCCGTTGAAGCCGTAAATAACCGTGATGATATAAAAGTTTTTCTTTTAGGGCAGATTGCCTTGATAGAAAATGAACTTGCTAAATATACCTACCCAAAAGACAGAGTTGAGATAGTTGATGCTCCTGAAGTGATTGAAATGGCTGAGCCACCAGTTAAGGCTATTCGAAGCAAAAAACAGTCATCAATCGTAGTGGGAATGAATATGGTTAAGCATAAGGAAGCAGATGCTTTTGTTTCAGCAGGAAGCACTGGTGCAGTATTAGTTGGCGGACAGCTTATTGTTGGACGTATCAAGGGCATACAGAGACCACCGCTTGCACCACTTATTCCTACAGAGAAGGGTGTATCATTACTTATCGACTGTGGAGCTAATGTAGATGCAAGATCGGAGCATTTGCTTCAGTTTGCTAAGATTGGTTCTATTTATATGGAGAACATTATAGGTATAAAGAATCCAAAGGTTGCAATTGTTAATATCGGAGCAGAAGAAGAGAAAGGTAATGCTTTAGTAAAAGAGACTATGCCAAAGCTTCGTGAGTGCAAGGATATTAATTTTGTGGGAAGTATTGAAGCAAGAGATATTCCTAAGGGAGATGTTGATGTAATCGTATGTGAGGCTTTTGTTGGTAATGTAATACTTAAGCTTTATGAGGGACTTGCGTCGACATTGCTTGGAGTAGTAAAGAAGGGACTTCTTAGTACATTTGTTAGTAAGGTTGGAGCAATGCTTGCTTTACCTTCACTTAAGAAATCTCTTAAGAACTTTGATACAACAAAGCATGGTGGAGCACCACTTCTTGGACTTAATGGTCTTGTTGTAAAGACTCATGGAAGTTCTAAGGCAAATGAAATTACGAATTCAATTTACCAGTGTGTTGCTTTTAAGGAGCAGGATATCAATGGTAAAATTAGAGAGAATATAACAGACGCTAAAAGTGAAGAAGCGTAGAAAGGAAAGGTTTATGGAATTCGAAAAGCTTAGAGACATTATTGTTGAGGTATTAAACGTGGATGAAAGTGAAGTTAAGTTAGAGGCTACTTTCGTTGATGATTTAGGAGCAGACTCGCTTGATGTTTTTCAGATTATTATGGGACTTGAGGAAGAGTTCGATATCGAGATTCCAAATGAGGAAGCTGAGAAAATTGTAACAGTTGGAGATGCTGTAGAGCAGATTAAGAATGCTGTTAATAATCAGTAAGAGGCAATAATGATGTCAAAGAAAAGCCCTTTTATAAAGGGCTTTTCCTTTTGATATGAAAGGAAAGAATATGGCAGATTTAAAAGAATTTCAGGAGAAGATAGGATATAGATTCTCAAATGAGGCACTCCTTAGACAGGCGTTAACCCACAGTTCTTTTGCAAATGAGAAGAGGATGAAGAAGCTTTCAGATAATGAAAGACTTGAATTTCTGGGTGATGCAGTGCTTGAGATAGTATCAAGTGAATTTTTGTTTGATAACTATCCAAACAAGCCTGAGGGAGAGCTTACAAAATTAAGAGCGAGTATTGTATGTGAACCTACACTTGCTATGTGCACTAATGAAATTGAATTAGGTAAATACATCTTTTTAGGCAAAGGTGAGGATCAGACTGGCGGAAGACAGCGTAAATCGATTTTGTCCGATGCGTTAGAGGCAGTAATTGGTGCGATTTATATAGATGGTGGTTTTGCTAATGCAAAAGAGTTTATCAAAAAGTTTATTTTGACAGATATAGAGCATAAGCAGCTCTTTTATGATAGCAAGACTATCCTGCAGGAAGTGGTGCAGGGTATGCATAAAAGCTTGAAATATGTTCTTACGGATGAATCAGGTCCGGATCATAACAAGAGTTTTTCTGTAGATCTTTTAATAGGGGATGAAGTAATCAGCAGTGGTACTGGTCATACAAAGAAGGCAGCTGAACAGGAGGGCGCATATAAGGCTCTGATTAAGCTGCGCAACGAATAGGAGTTTTTATGTATCTTAAGAGTTTGGAAATACATGGATTTAAATCATTCGCAAATAAGATAGTCTTTGATTTTCATAATGGAATCACAGGTATCGTAGGTCCGAATGGTAGTGGTAAGAGTAATGTAGCAGATGCTGTTCGCTGGGTATTAGGAGAACAGAGTACAAAGCAGCTTAGAGGAGCTTCCATGCAGGATGTAATTTTTGCAGGAACAGAGAATCGTAAGCCTCTTAGTTATGCTTATGTTGCAATTACCCTTGATAATTCAGATCATCAGCTTGCAATAGATTATGAAGAAGTTACTATAGCAAGAAGATTATACAGATCGGGTGAGAGTGAATATCTTATCAATGGTATAGTATGTCGTCTTAAGGAAGTTACAGAGCTTTTTTATGATACTGGTATTGGAAAAGAAGGATATTCTATTATCGGTCAGGGTCAGATTGACAGAATCTTAAACGGTAAGCCGGAAGAAAGAAGAGAGCTTTTTGACGAGGCTGCCGGAATAGTTAAGTATAAGAAGAGAAAGAATACTGCACAGAAGAAGCTCGACAGTGAGAGAGAGAATCTTGTGCGAGTTAATGATATTTTATCTGAGCTGGAAAGACAGGTCGGACCACTCGAAAGACAGTCTGAAAAGGCAAAGACATATCTTAAAAAGAAGGAAGAACTTAAGTCTTATGATGTTAATATGTTCATCCTTGAATCAGAGAGAATAGCTACAGCTAAGAAAGATGTAGAAGAAAAATATAAGATTGCAGACGAACAGTTAAAGGAAACTAACGCATCTTATGACAGAATTAAGAGCGAGTATGAAAAGTTAGAGACAGATATGAAGGAGATGGATGAGAAGATTAATTCCATCCGTGAGACAATCACAAATACTTCTTCTACCAGACAGAAGCTTGAGAGTCAGATTCAGCTTCTTAAGGAGCAGATTCATACTGCGCAGATGACAGATGAACATCTTCAGAGTCGTCTTGATTCTATTGATAAAGAAAAAGAAGAAAGATTTGATGCCCGAAAGGGATATGACGAGCAGAAGGCACAGTTAGATAAGCAGTTAGAGGAAATTGACAGCAGAAGAAAAGAAGCTACTGATAAATTAGAAGCTATTCAGGCTGAGGTTGCAAGATGTAATACAGGACTTGAGAGTGGACAGGCAGAGCTTATCTCATTACTTCAGAATAAGGCATCTACACAGTCCAAGCTTCAAAGATGTGATACTATGCTCGAACAGATTAACATCAGAAAAGCAGAGCTTACACAAAGACTTCTTGCCAGAAAGACTGAGGAAGCAGGACTTAATAGTGTATTAGAGGGCTACAGGCAGGAACTGGAGAAAGTAAGTGCTCTTATAAGAGAACTAAAGGAAAAAGAGCAGAATGCTGTTAAAGCTGATGCAGAATGGAAATTAAAGGCCAGAGAGAATTCTAAGCTTATGGAGGAAAGTCAGACCAGATTCCATAAATTAGAGTCAAGACTGGAGTCATTAAGAAATATTGCTGAGCGATATGACGGATATGGAAATAGTATCCGAAAGGTGATGGAGCAGAAGAAAGAAAATCCGGGACTTCTCGGAGTTGTATCTGATCTTATTCAGGTTGACAAGCAGTACGAAATTGCAATTGAGACTGCTTTAGGTGGAAATATTCAGAACATCGTAACTGAGGATGAGCCTACTGCAAAGAAGATGATTTCGTTCTTAAAGCAGAACAGACTTGGACGAGCTACATTCCTTCCTCTTACAAGTGTAAGCGCAAGAAGTAATCCAAAGAATGAGAAAGCATTAGATGAAAAGGGTGTTATCGGCCTTGCTAATGAGTTGGTAAAATGTGATTCAAAGTTCGATGAAATCGCTGCATATTTATTAGGCAGAGTTCTTGTAGTTGACACTATTGATAATGCAATTGCACTTGCTAAGAAGAATCATTATTCATTACATATAGTAACATTAGAGGGTGAATATTTAAGCCCGGGTGGTTCAATGACTGGTGGTGCTTTCAAGAATTCTTCAAATCTTCTCGCAAGAAATCGAGAGATAGAAGAGTTAGAGATAAAGCTCAACCAGACAAAGAAAGAGTTAGAGGCGCAGAAGAACCGTGCAGAGGAAATTGCCACAGCGCGAGTACTTAATGCAGATGAACTTGAAGAAATAAAGAAAGAACTTCAGGAGCAGTACATCTTACAAAATACTGCAAAGATGAATTATGACAGAGCTAATCAGCAGATGTCAGAGAGTGAAAATGTATTCACAGGCCTTATGAATGAAAATAAGGAAATTGAATCTCAGGTTAAAGAAATTAATGAGAATAAGAAGCAGATTGCTGATGAGATTGAGTTTTCTAAGAAGAGAGAACAGGAAATTGCACAGGAGAACAAGGAGTTCCAGAGTATTCTGGAAAAACAGTCGGCTCTTGAGCAGGAGGCCTTAGATGCAGTTAATGCAGTTTCTCTTGAGGCGGCAGGAATAGAGAAGACGGTTGAGTTCGTTGTTGAGAATATCACTCGTATTGACAGTGAAATCTTAAAATTTGATGATGAGAGAAACAGTCTTGTCGAAAATGCCAAAACGGCAAAAGATGATGCGGTTAAGAAGCAGAAGGATATCGAGGAGATAGAGAAGACTATTCTTGCATCAGAGAGCACTAATACAAAGCTTGATGATGAACTTAAAGAGAATAAGGCAATCAGGGAAAAGATGGCTGAGGATTACCGAGGCTTTTTCCAGAAGCAGGAAGAGGTTTCAAAGGCAAGAAATGATCTTGATAAAGAAATCTTCCGTCTTAATAATCAAAGAGAGAAGCTTAAAGAGGCAGAGGAATATCAGACCAACTACATGTGGCAGGAGTATGAGCTTACACCACATGCGGCATTCGAACTTAAGAATGATGAGTACGATGATCTTGCCCAGTTAAAGACTCTTATTACAGAAATTAAGGACCAGATTCGTAAATTGGGTGATGTAAATGTCAATGCTATTGAGGAATATAAAGAGGTATCCAAGAGATATGAATTCCTTAAGGGACAGCATGATGATTTGATTGAGGCAGAGCAGACATTGATAGGAATTATCGAAGAGCTTGATACAGGAATGCGCAATCAGTTTACAGAAAAGTTTGCAGAGATTCAGAGAGAGTTTGATAAGACCTTTAAGCAGTTATTTGGTGGTGGACATGGTACACTTGAGCTTGTAGATGGAGAGGACATCTTAGAGTGTGGTATCGGAATTATTGCACAGCCGCCAGGCAAGAAGCTCCAGAATATGATGCAGCTTTCAGGAGGAGAGAAGGCACTTACAGCGATTGCACTTTTATTTGCAATACAGGCACTTAAGCCTTCGCCATTCTGTCTGTTAGATGAGATTGAGGCTGCGCTTGATGACTCAAACGTTTCAAGATTTGCAACGTATCTGGATAAACTTACAAAGAATACGCAGTTTATTGTTATTACACACCGTCGAGGAACCATGAATGCGGCTGACAGATTATATGGTATTACAATGCAGGAGAAGGGTGTATCTACACTTGTATCTGTAAATCTTATTGAGAGTGATCTTGACGAGTAGAATAGGAGGCAACATGAGCGATTCAGAGAAGAAAGGTTTTTTTGGCAGATTAGTATCCGGACTTACAAAGACAAGAGATAATATTGTATCTGGAATTGATGCTGTATTTAGTGGCTTTTCAAAGATTGATGAGGACTTCTATGAGGAGCTGGAAGAAATTCTTATCATGGGTGATTTAGGAGTCAGAGCCACAGAGGCTATTCTTGATGATTTAAGAGATAAGGTAAAAGCCCAGCATATCAAGCAGCCAGAGGACTGCAAGCAGCTTCTTATTGATAGTATTAAAGAGCAGATGAAGGTTGAAGATACAGCATACCGTTTTGAAAATGAGAAGTCAGTAGTGCTTATCATTGGTGTAAACGGTGTTGGAAAAACAACAACAGTCGGAAAACTTGCAGGCAAGCTTAAAAATCAGGGGAAAAAGGTTATTATCGCAGGTGCTGATACCTTTCGTGCTGCAGCTGGAGACCAGTTAAAGGAGTGGGCAGACCGTTCAGGAGTTGATATGATTGGAGGCTCAGAGGGAGCAGACCCAGGCTCTGTAGTATATGATGCAACAGCAGCAGCAAAGGCCCGTAATGCTGATGTTCTTCTGGTTGATACAGCAGGACGTCTTCATAATAAAAAGAATCTTATGAACGAGCTCGGTAAAATCAATAAGATTTTAGAGAATGAGTATCCGGATGCGTACCGAGAGACTCTTGTAGTTTTAGATGCTACAACTGGTCAGAACGCATTAGTACAGGCTAAGGAGTTTTCAGAGGTTGCAAAGATTTCGGGAATTGTACTTACCAAGATGGACGGAACTGCTAAGGGCGGTATTGCTGTGGCAATCCAGTCTGAGCTTTCTGTTCCTGTAAAGTATATCGGAGTTGGAGAGACTATCGATGATTTACAGAAGTTTGATTCTGACGATTTCGTCAATGCACTATTTGATTGTGGAGAGAAGGAAGAGTAATTTTTCATCTCGGTTGGGAAGAATCACACTTCTATAAGCGGAGAGAAAAAATATTCGTCTTAGTGGAGGGTACAATCCCAGACATTATTGATAGTTACTAAGAAATTATAAAAAAGAAAGAAGGAATGAATGTCATGCTGACATTGGATAAATTTGAAGAAGCTAGTGAAAAGGTAAAAGAGGTCACATTAGAGACTAAGCTTGTATATAGTGATTTTTTGAGTGACCAGACAGGAAATAAGGTTTATCTTAAGCCTGAGAATATGCAGTTTACTGGAGCTTACAAGGTAAGAGGTGCATACTATAAGATTAGTACACTTACGGATGAGGAGCGTGCAAAGGGACTTATTACTGCATCAGCCGGTAATCATGCACAGGGTGTGGCATATGCTGCAAAATGCTATGGCTGTAAGGCTGTAATTGTAATGCCAACAACAACACCACTTATCAAGGTTAACAGAACAAAGAGCTATGGTGCAGAGGTTGTTCTCTACGGAGATGTATATGATGAGGCTTGTGCAAAGGCTTACGAGCTTGCAGAGAAGGAAGGGTATACA
>JAXJVZ010000081.1:0-2533 GCA_036308285.1 Agathobacter sp.
AAGATGTAAAATAATATAAAGATGTAAAATAATATAAGATAAGAGTATATTCAAGCCTCTTATAATAAAATAAACTGATACGACATATTACATGTAAGTATCAGTTCATTTTATTTATAACATGACACAAATAGTATCAGAAAAATTATCTTTCCCAGATTACTATCTGATTATGTCCACTCGTTAAATCTGATAATGGACCAGCATTATTTGCCTCTCTGTGTTTTCCAAGCATATCGGTATCGAGTATAATTGGAGAACCATCAGGATTTTCAAAGAATTCTTCAACTAATCTAGGATATCCAAGAATTTCAGTAGTAATAAGTTCACCATCGATATTTGAATAATCTTCAGGTAAATCAATAGAAAGAACTACTTTCTGTCCATCATCAGTAATCTCAAGATTAGCATTGAAGCTGTTATTTACAAGATTTCTTTCTTCTTTATCAAATGCGCAGGACTTATTGAGATAAATATTATCATTAATGTATACTGGCTGAATCTCGCAATCAAAGCATTCTAGATCACCTTTTCCATGAGCATAACATCTCTCAAGAAATTCCTCATGTGAAGCAGGCGCACCAGTATAGAATCCTGTACCATAATCTCTGTCAGACTCATCACCACCAGTAAAAATATTCTGGTAAACCCTGTCGTCAAAACCATAAACCATAGTAGTGCCACGAACAGTAGTAGAATGTGGTTGATGATATGGAGTTGAACGTTTTAGCTCAGGATAGTGCTGTGTAAATCCACCAATAATATTATTAACAAAAGCTGTACCCTGAGCTGCATTTACAAATGAGAATGGACTCGCAAAAATATTATTATCAAGAAGACAAGGACCATGTGTAACTTCTATCATAAAGTCCCTGTTATTGTTACAATAAATATTGCCTGTAAGTCGAGTTCCCTGGGCTTCCCAGTCAAGCCATGTACCAAGACTGCAGTGATGGAAATAATTATTAGCAATTACAACATCGATAGCGGCATGAAATTTGATTCCACCAAGCTCGTGACCATAAAATTCATGCTTTTTAGAAATATTGTAAATTTCGTTTTTTTCAATTCGACTAAAAGCACATCCCATATGACCAACAATACCTGTCTGTCCACAGTTATAAATCTTGTTATTTCTTATAATATGTGAGCCTATATTTTCCTTACTCCAACCAATAGAAAGCGCCGCAAAAACTGCTTCCATCTGGTTATGATATCCAGGTTTTACACGTTCTCTTGAAAAACGGTTATGTCCGGTAGAAATTTCTTTGCCAAGACTGATTCCACTACATTTTGAATCATGGATAATATTATTTTCTATAATCCAGCCTTTGGCCCAATGAGGTCCAACCATACCAGGCTGATCAGCCGTAGGTGGTGCCCACTGGGTTGCTGCATTGCAGATTTCAAATCCACGGACGGTAATATAATTTACACCACATTTATCAGGATAGAAGCAGGCAGGACGTTTACTGATTTCAACATTTTCTTTATTCGGATTGTATTCACCAAAATTGGCAAAAATAGTAGTCTCACCGGAAGTCCATTGAGCAAACCATTGATAAACGGTATATTCAGAATCAACAATTTTCTCCTCTCGGTTATCCCATGTCTCATAGCAGCTACATGTACGAATTTTGGCTTCACAAACATCATCAAAAGAAAATGCCTCATACATTGAGCGACCATTTAAGTATACATCCCCAAGATGAACAGGATTTTCAAGAGGATCAACAACCCAGTCACCCGCAAGCTTAGTTGTAAAAGGATTGAATTCTCCAAAGTAACTGTCAGGAAGTGTTACCCTCCAAACAGTATCATTAACCTTTTGCCACGTATCAACTTTCTCAGAACCACAGATTACAACCTTTTCACCTTCTGCAGCCTCATAAACAATACGCTTATTGTCATGTGTTCCACCATTAAAAGGTTTTACCCACTCACGGTAAATTCCCTCGTGAACAATAATTTTGTCACCTGCGATAGCAATGTCCGCCGCTGACTGAATTGTAGAAAAAGGACTTTCCCCATCCTTACGAACATGATAAATCATGATAAATTCCCCCTAAAAAAATCAGTATTGCACTATTATAATTCTAGTGCTATAGTCACATTATAACATTACAAGTAATATAATAACAATCAAAAAGGGTGGGAAAATGAAAGAGAAGTCTATAAAATTTTACTTTAATAATGGAACAGTAATTGAATCTCCAAAGAAGGGAGAAAGTATAGAATGGCAGCAGGAACATTGGCCACAGGATCCTAATAATGTGGCAGAAAATACAATTAGTATAGTAGAAAAAGAAAATCACAGAGAATTACAATTAAGTTTTTCAACAGATTGGATGCCATTTCATCAGAGGGTAACATTAAGAGAAATTGATCCGGTAGAGCTTACAATCGATTTAGAAGAGACTCCAAAGAGAATACTATCTTTTTATTATTTTAATGACTGGTGGACAAGACCAGGCTTTATCTCTGATATGACGCAGATAAGAGAAAATACCTGCATCTTATTATATGAAGGAAA
>JAXJVZ010000082.1:0-5483 GCA_036308285.1 Agathobacter sp.
ACTATGGGGATAGTAAAAAAAAATATATAATGTATTGGGGGGTTTTTACAAGAATTATAATACCACCATTCCTCACTTTAGTGTGCACAAACTTCACAAAAGTTTATGTCGATTTTTGTAAGTATTGCACAATAACTATCGTTTTTTTATAAAAGTTAAACCTAAACAAACTGTTAAAACTTCAGTAATAGGAAATGCCAGCCACACTCCCACAAGTCCAAAACCAAACGATAATACAAAAACAGCTGGAATTATTAAGATAAATCCCCTTAACAATGAAACAATCTGCGCTGGCACTGCCCTCTCCACAGAAGCAAAGTAGGATGCAAGTACAATATTTATTCCGGCAAACGGAATTCCTGTAAAATACAAATAAATCCCTTCTACTGCAATATTCTGAAGCTCCGGACTCTGATCCCTGTTAAAAACCATGGCAACCCAATCAGCATTGATGCACAAAAATGCAAGCATTATTAACGATAAAGCTATTGCTGTAATGAGTGCATATTTATATACATTAGCAATTCGTCGCCTCATCCCCCTGCCATGCGCATGGCTTATAATTGGCTGTATCCCCTGGGCAATTCCAGTATGAATTGCCAGACAGACGAGAGATATGTTAGCAATTATGCCATATGCAGCAACACCGACATTTCTTGCAATTCTAAGAATCAGCAGATTAAAAATAATAATTACTATTCCAGAAGAAAGCTCCGTTACCAGTGAAGGAATTCCGATTTGCACTGCCACTTTAATGGTTGGAAAATCGATTTCTTCCCTTGTAATACTAAACTCATTCTTTTTCCTGATAAAGTGACATGATAATACAATAAGACCAACCACAGGAGCAAAACCTGTAGCAAGGACAGCACCAAGCATCCCAAGCTTTGCAATAAAGATAAACACGTAATCAAATACAATATTAAATCCACACCCACAGAGCATAGCAAACATTGCAAGAGAAGGATTGTTATCATTTTTCACAAAACAATTTATGATATTATTTATCAGAAATATGGGAGAAAAAAGCATAATTACTTTGACATAGATGTCTGTCATTTCATATGTAGCCTGATTGGCACCCAGAAGCGCAGCTATCCTGCCTGAAGCAAATAATCCCAATACAACAAATACAGCTCCGATAATCAGAGCTGTATAAGTCATATTTGTAAATATTTTATTTCCTTCAACCTTCTGTCCCTGAGCTCTTGTGATGGCATATTTTGTAGCACCACCAACACCAAGCATCAGGCCAATTCCATTTACTAAGCTGTAAACCGGAATCGCCAGATTAAGAGCTGTAAGCCCTTTGTCACCAATGCCGTTTGCAATGAAAAAAGTATCTGCCAGGATGTAACAGGACAAACCAATCATGCTCATGACATTCTGTGAAACATATTTAATAAAATCTTTGAAATCTGTATTTTTATTCATATTACATAAATTTATTTAAGATAATACTTACTGTTATATTCATCAAATACTTTAAGGTAAGAGGAATCCTTCATCTCCCTCACTCTCTTTAAATACTGGTGAGTATCGAAATCTGTTGCTTCAATCTCGATAAGAGCAACAGCAACATTAGAGCAGTGAGCGGCAATACGGTCTAAGTTGTTGAGCATATCATTAAATGCAAAGCCATGCTCCATCACACATTTACCATCTGACAATCTCTTGATGTGTCTGTTTTTGAGCTCGCCACAAAGAAGTCTGATTGTCTGTCTGAGCGGCTCTATCTTCTTGGCAAGTTCAACATCATCTTCCATAAATGCCTTAACAGTAAGTTCAACTATTTCAACATCTGCCTCTTCAACTACCTTTAAATCCTCATTTGCTTCATCCGAAAATTTGAAATTCTTCTCAAATAATTCTTTAGCAACCTTTGAAATACCGGAAGCGTGGTCACCTATTCTCTCGAAATCACTTATTGTGTGAAGAAGTTTAGAGGCTTCCCTTGTCTGAACCTCACTTAAGTCTGTTCTTGTAACCTTCATAAGATAAGTTCCAAGCTTATCCTCATACTGGTCAAGAAGATTTTCTTTCTCCTGAACCTTAGCAAACTTTTTCTCAGAAAACTCTTCCATAAGAGCAAGTGAACGAAATACATTCTTTCTTGCTTTTTTAGCCATACTGTTCATTACTGTGTGGCTCTGGTTAAGCGCAAGGTCCGGATATGCAAGGAATCTTTCCTCTAACAAATCAAAGTCTGGAAGTTCCTCTGCATCCTCAACAGGATCATCCTTAACAAGCCAGAATACAAGCTTATTAATCTGCTTGATAAACGGAGCAAGCGCTAAAATTGTAAGAATTCTATATACAGTATTTAAAAGCGCAATATGTACGGAATTCATCTCACTATTCATAATTGCAAGATCATGACCTGTTATCGCCATAAATATAGCTCTTCCAGCATAGAATATCGTCGCCCAGATAATACATCCGAATAAATCATTAACAAGGTATACGATAGCTGTTCTCTTACCATTCTTGCTTGTAGACTGCATTCCAGACATAAGTACAGGAGCGGCAGCACCAATACCGATACCCATTGTCATAGGAAGTGCTACCGAAAATGGCAACACACTCTGTGCCGAAATTGACTGAAGTACACCAATTGATGCAGAAGCACTTTGTAAAATCGCTGTAAATATAATACCGACTAAAATACCAAGAAGTGGATTTGATAACTTAAGAATTACACTTCTGAATGCCTCCGTATTACCAACATCTGTCATAGCATTCTTCATAAGTGACATACCTTCCATAAGAACGGCAAATCCAAGCATAATATCACCAAGGTATCTAAGTGAATCCTTCTTAGAGATATTCTTAAGTAAAATTCCAATAAATGCAAAAACTGCTGCAATTGTAGTTGAACCAAGTAATGCTCCGATTCCTTCACCACCGATATTGTTTAGACATAAAATCCATCCGGTGATTGAAGTACCGATATTAGCACCCATAATAATACCGATACCCTGTATTACCTTCATCATTCCGGCATTTACGAAACCAACTACCATAACCGAAGTAGCTGATGACGACTGGATAACAGCAGTTACCGCTGCACCAAGTAAAATACCCTTGATAGGAGTATTGGTAAGCTTATACAAATATGCCTCAAGTTTGTTTCCCGCGATTTTCTTAAGACCATCTCCCATAAGTCCCATTCCAAAAAGGAAAAGGGAAATACCGAACAACAATCCAATAATCGCACTCATTATCTGTATTGTACTCATATGTTGTAATTGTCCTTTTCTAAAATTAATTTGTTATATACAAAATTAATTTTAAAACACTTTACACAACTTTTACAATCAATTTTTTAAAATATCTTAAAAATTCTTAAAAAATCTTTATTATCACTAGGCTTTCTTCTTTGATTTGTAAAAAATGAGTAAACATAATAAGGCAAATACTGCTGCAACTCCAAGTACAATCGGAAGTACCATGACACTTTCAGCACCGAGCAACATAATAAGTCCCTGTCTTAAAGTTATAATTCCAAATACTGCAAATATGAAAAATGCTAATGTATTAAGCGCGCCCTCCGGCATCTTACTCTTAAGCAGATATCCCACAAGCATTCCAATAATATCTGCTGCAAAAAGACCGATTGAACATGCAAGCCATACTATAAGAGCTGAGCTAAGTCCCTCATTTGCACCAAATGTAATAGCGGTAAGCTGTGTCTTATCTCCAAGCTCTGCTACAAAGAAGGTACAGAATACTGCAACTGATGCAATTTTAACCTTATTTTCTTTTACCGCTTCCTCCTCGTCATCATCTCCTCCAAGTGAAGTGATGGCAAAAAACAAAAACGCTGCTGCCGCGATAAGCTTGATTAACCAGTCAGGAATAAGCGAACCTACAAGTCCACCTGCCAGAACAGCAAGACCATTAAGCACAAGTACTGCTGCCGCTGTTCCAATAACGATATCTCTGATTTTAAATTTGGAGGTCATGGCAACTAACATCAGCTGCGTTTTATCACCCATCTCGGCAATAAATTCGGTAAATAATATCTTTAAAAAAAGAAGCATACCGTCTCTCTCCTTAACCTATCTACTTTTATCTAATAAAAATATATGCTGCATATCCTGCATACATAAGAAGCATAAGTGCTCCCTCAAGCTTACTAAGACTCTTCTTTGTTGCTGCAAATATCCATACTATTAAAGTAAATACAAGTAAAACTGCAATATCAATCACATTCTCTGTTATGAAAGTAATTGAGCTTATTGCTGATGCGATTCCAAGTACCATAAGGAAGTTAAATACATTAGAACCGATGGCATTACCAAGAGCCATTCCAACTTCATTTTTGCGTGCTGCAACGATTGAAGTAACAAGCTCAGGAAGTGATGTTCCAATTGAAACAATTGTAAGTCCGACAAGTGTTTCACTCATTCCACATGCAGTAGCAATGCGGCTTGCAGTCTCAACTGTCAAATCTCCACCAAATGCAATAGCGGCTGCACCACCAATTATGAAAATGATGCTAAGTGGTACTGATACATTTTTAATCTCATCATCAGATCCACCTTCAACTTCAACACTTTTACCTGCCTTAGCTGCTGCAAGGGTCTTTTTAAGAAGTACACCTAAATATATTGCAAATAATACTAATAAAATTATTCCATCGAAATGACCTAATGTCATTCCACTAGCATCACCAATACCAATAATTCCAAGTCCCATAAGAAGTGCTGCACATATGGCTGAAAATGGAATGTCTCTTTTAATGGTATCCATTCCAACCATTACAGGTGTCATAACTGCACAGAATCCGATAACGACCATAAGGTTAAAAATGTTAGAACCTACTGCATTACTTACAGCAAGTGCGTTCTGTCCGCTAATCGATGCTGTAACTGATACCGATGTCTCAGGAAGGGATGTTCCCATTGCCACAATTGTAAGTCCGATGATTATCGATGGCACATGAAAGCGCTTTGCAATGCTTGAACTTCCTTCAACGAAAAAGTCTGCACCCTTTATTAAAAGTGCAAATCCTGCAACGAGCAGGACTACTACTAGTGCCATTGGGGCTGAGTTAATGAAATTTTCCATAAAATATTCTCCTTTTAATTTTAATTTAATTTGTTTCAAGAACGCTCCAGCGTTCTTGCTGCGGAATGCGCGTCTGCTTTGCTGACATCTTCTTCTGCGCATTCCTGCAATCCGCCGGAGGCTTTTATCTCAGTTGGGGGATTGTAACCTCCACTGAGACAAATATGTTTATACCCGCCACTTATAGAAGTGAGAGTATTCCCAACTGAGATAAAAAAGACCCATGTATGCTCTAAATTATTCACATAAATAATCTAAAACATACATGAGTCTCATTCTTTAAGATTTGCCAGGCTGTTAGGCCGGGACTGTTGACAAACCACGCTTACGCGCGAACTACTCCCTCACGAGTATATTCATTTCTTTTTTCAATACTAGAACTATACCAATAGGACATGCAGTTAGTCAAG
>JAXJVZ010000083.1:0-7297 GCA_036308285.1 Agathobacter sp.
CTTCTTCTGTTTCCACCCTGAACAATTAATATAAGTCGTAACAACTGTAAAATTGATGAGAATAACGCAGCTACATAAGTAAGTGCTGCAGCTGAAAGAACCTTTCTGGCACAACTTAATTCGTTTCCGTATAAAACATTATGATATTCAAGAATATTAATAGCCCTGTTTGATGCATTAAACTCTACCGGTAATGTTATTAGCTGAAAGATTACTACAAACAAAAATAATAAAACGCCAACTTCAGCCAGATTAACCGAGCCTAATATTAAACCTAAAAAAATAAGCGGCCACGAAAGTTTTGAGCCAATATTTGCAACAGGTACAGAAACTGATCTAAGTTTAAGCGGCCCATATCCAACAAAATGCTGAACTGCATGACCACACTCATGTGCAGCTACACCAATTGCTGCCACTGAAGTTGAACCATATACGCTATCAGAAAGTCTTAAAACTTTATTAGCCGGATCATAATGGTCTGTAAGACTTCCTCTGATTCTTTCTATACGGACATCAGTTATCCCGGCAGAATCCAGAATCATCTGCGCAACCATCTCAGCTGTTAAACCTCTGTTGTTTCCCACTTTGCTGTACTTTTTGAAAGTACGATTAACATTTGCAGATGCTATCATACTAATAACAGCACCAATAATTACTAAAATATAAGTTGCATCATAAAAAAACATCAAATCATCCTCTTTACTATTATTTTTATAAATGTATTATAATTATTTACTCTCTCCAATTCAAGAGTATCAATCAATACAAACTAATCTGCCCTTCTTTCATTGTATAACGAATACTACTGTCGCACTCTTCTATTCTTTTCACAGCCTCCCTAGCAGGGTGACCATATTTATTCTTCGAAGCACAGGATATAATTGAAAGCTTTGGATTAATTGCTCTGACAAATTCCTTAGAGCTTGAAAACTTACTGCCATGGTGATTTACAATATACACATCAGACGGCTCAATTTTATTATCTGAAAGCATTTCTTTTTCCACATTATCGGATATATCTCCACATACTGTAATAGATAAATCTTCATTATTATACTTTATTCTAAGACAAAGACACATATCATTAGAATCGTCATAAACAGTTCTCTGCTGATTAATACAGCTAATTTCAATATTATCTGTTTTAATCACATCATTACATTTCATATAAATAATATTGGTATCATTATTCATTGCCAGTTCATTAAGCTTCTCAAATGCTTCATCAAAAACCGTGCCCTCATATATAACAAGATTATCTATTTTATATCCGTTTTCAAGAGCTGTACATAATCCTGATATATGGTCATTATCTGTATGTGTGACAAACCAATAAGCTATCTTTCTAATTCCTTTATATTTAAGAAATGGCAGGATAACATTATCCCCTATCTTTTCATCACTGGAACTTCCACCATCTATGAAATAACCTATTCCATCACCTGAATTACCATATATTCCAAGCCCCTGTCCCACATCCAGCACATCAAATTGTACTTCTTTCTTATTTGGTATAACAATTATCGCAAGCATTGTAAGAAAAATAAATAATTTAAGAAGCAAATACTTTTTTCTATTTACATAAATTAATCCTGCAAACATCCCAAGAAGTATATAATAAAGTACAATCTCAGAAATCTCAGGTCTTCCAACTATATATTGACTTAAAGGAAGTCTCATAGACAGCTGGCATAAAAACTGATAGACAGATAATATCACTTTTGCAGGTATAATAATAATTCTCGCCAAACCAACAAATTTTATTCCTATAATAGCACCAGTCAGACCACTTACGAACAAGTATTCAAGCAAAGAAAGTACAATCATATTTAGAAAAATCGAATAGATTGGAATCTCATAATAATAATATGCAACTATCGGGATTGTTGTAAGCTGTATTCCAATTGCTGACAATAAAGAATCTCTTATTATGTGTTTATTCTCCTCCTCTTCCTCGTCATTTGTCTCAAAAATTTTTACAATAATCCCAATTCCAAGTATAGCAACAACCGAAAAAACAAAGCCAGCATAAAATATAGCAAATACATTCTGCCATAAAATAATAATTATCATAAGCCCTAATGCACTTAACAAATCATAACTTCTTCCTATGTAAGCTGCAAATACAGATATAACAAACATTCCACATGCACGTTCTGTAGATACTGCACCACCTGACATTATTCCATAACATATGACAATTATTCCTGCAAAAATTCCAGCATTCAAAAAGCTCAGTCTTCTATTCCTAAGAAATCTATAAAAACCCATGCCAATCATTGATACGTGAAGACCTGAAATTGCTAAAATATGAGCAATTCCACTATCTGTATACAAATCCTTAATATCAGAATCCATCAGGCTCTTATTTCCCCATAACATAGAACTTAATATTCCACCAGCTTTTTCCCCTGAAATCTGCAATATTGAAGTAGTCAGTTTATTTTTTATTCCATATAAGTTCTCCCCAATGCTAAAACCATTTTCATTAAGCCTTTCTACTTTATCAGCTTTAATCGAAAAATCAATTTTCTGGGATAAATAAAAAGATTCTACATCAAACTGTCCTTCATTAGTTGCCCTGTTAAATTTTTTTATCTTACCGCCAATCTTTAAAATATTTCCAATTGAATAATCATCCTGGTCGATATAGACTAATATTTTATTACATGGAATGTTCTCTTCAGACAGACTGACATAACAGTCCTTTAGATAATATACATAACCATAAGTCTTGAGCTCTTTCCTGTATAGTTTTCCCCACACAAAGCTTTCATCGTCATTCTTTATAGCAGAATAATAATTATTTCTAAACTCAATCTCTTTTTGGGTATGAAAATATGAAACTTCAAAAAATAATAAAAGAAAGAATAGCTTTATTAAAACTTTTTTCCACTTATGTCTTACAATGAGCTTTCTTATTCCAACCACTAATAATACAGCAGCCGGAATAAAAAGCCATTTATTATTTGTAAGTCCGATAAGTGTTCCTAATACAAAAAATATGCAAAATAGCAGAATCGGTCTCCTGCTAATTTTGCGGCACCTCCTCTACCTCTAAATCAACATCCTGACTGTTGATACCCGTATCATCAACAATCTGTGTATCATTATCTTTTTTATCGTCTTTATCGTCTTTTTCATCATCAATTATGCTATCATCAAATTCATACATAGACGATAATTCATAATTATATTTAAACTTACCTTTTGTTTCACCATTAATTGCAATCTGTACTTTTTCTACTCCTGATAACGATGTCAGCGAATCAACTATAGAATATAGTATTACCTGTTCTTTTAAACTATTATTCAGATTATTCTGAAATGTATCATCAAAGTTAACATAACAAATACCATCTACAACTGAAATTGAAACAATATTCGTTCCAGTCGGAAGTGTTGCCTGCATCTTCTCTGTATTCTTTGGACCAGCAATAAGTTCCTCTAGGACAACCTTATCCAAAGATTTATTAGTACTGTAATGTACAGTTCTATTTTCCTTCAAAAGCTTTGTACCAGACTTATCAGCAAAATACAGTGTAATATTCTTCTGTAAAATAGAATTAATCTGTTTTCCGGGATTTTCCACAAAACTTCCATTATCCATGTAGCCAACAAGACTTCCATCCTGATTTGTAAGTGGCTCACCTTCCACTAAAAAAGTAATATAGGCATAATTAGGAATCTGAGATAAAGTTCTTACAACAGCTGCTCTTATCAGAACCTCTTCCGTTGGAGACAGCTCCTTGTATTCCTCTGAAAAATCTATTGTTATTCCGGCATCTTCGCGTACAGAACATATATCAATATTATCCGGAATAGTTTTTCTAAGATTCGAATTATCCGGCGACTGTTTAAGCAAATTCAATAATTCCATAACAACAGCTTCCGGATTTTCTTCATCTATTGTAATTCCATGTAATTCCGGAAGAATCTTGGTAATCTCCAGATTAAGATAAAAAACCTCATAGCTTTTACCTTCTACAGTATCGTCACATCCAGACAGGCTAAGAAGTAACAATACAGAAAGCAGAATATATATTATTTTCTTTCTCATAATTACCTCCTACACAATAAATTTAAGTGGAATTCTAACATCAAAAGTAGTTCCCTCACCAAGAACACTGTGTGCTTTTATTGCTCCTCTGTGCATAAGAATTGAACTTCTTGTAATTGCAAGTCCAAGTCCGGTTCCACCAATTTCACGTGAATGTGATTTATCAACACGATAAAATCTCTCATAAATATGTTCAAGTGCATCTTCCGGAATTCCCATTCCTGAATCCTCCACTTTAACAAAGAAATACTGATGATCGGCATTCAAAGAAACATGTACCCAGCCCTCACCATCATTCTTATTGTATTTAATAGCATTCTCAATAAGATTTGTTAACGCAAGTGTCAGCTTAACCTCATCGACATCTGCTGATACCGGTCTAAAGCTCTCAAGCACCAGAGAAACCTTTTGCTTGTCTGCAATTGGCTGTAATCTTTTAAGAATCAATTCTAAAAGCTCATTGATATTTACTGTTTCAATATTAAGAGTAACCGCCGTCTTATCCATCTTTACTAAAGAAAGAAGATCATTGATTATTTTAGTTTCACGTTCAATTTCATTGGTGATATCTTCCATAAACTCCTGATATAATTCTTTAGGAGCCTCACTTCCCATACTGTTAATCGAATCCGCAAGAACCTTCATAGACGTAAGCGGAGTCTTAAGCTCATGTGACACATTAGACACGAATTCCTGACGGGATTCATCCATTATCTTCATTTCTGAAAGCATGGCATTAATTTTCTGGGATATCTCTTCTGTCTCTGTATAAGTACTTACATCCATATCGTCCCTGTATCCACTCTGTATCTCTCCCAATTCTTTTGTAAGATACTTAAGCGGATTCATAATATTTATAATTGCAAGCACTCCAAAAAACAGGAATATTACAAACAATGCAATTTCAATAATTGTTGCAACCTGTGTAAGATAGCGAATATTTAAAGCAATTGTATCTGTAGACACACTTACTACCACTACACCTACCACATTATTTTTTGCATCATCCGGATTTATGACAGGCACACTAAGCTCAATATAATTATTAGCAGAATCGTAGTTTATTATCTCCTCTCCTGAAAAGCTTCTGATAACCTCTTCAGAAATAATGGTCTTACCATTATCAAGATCATATGTATCTTCAACAATATCAAAATTTCTGTCAACAACAAGAACCCTGCCATTGTATATAGTAGTCAGCATCTCAATTTTGGCATCAATCAAATCAGTATCTGATCCATTTTTCTTAACATATTCACTTGTAGCAATCAAATTGGAAAGAATTTTAGTCTGACCAAGAACTTCACTCTCTCTGATAGAAATAGTTCTCGCTTCATATGAATTTAAAACTCCGAGGCATAATAAAATGCCCGGAGCTATAATAATGACCAAAATCAGAAGAATAAGTCTAAATCTAAGACTCTTTACGAAACTCATAAAACGTTTATTACTTTGCATAAAAGTACCTTACCTTATTTCTGATTGTAATAATATCCTACTCCCCATTTCGTATGAACATACTTTGGTTCGCTAGGGTTAGTTTCGATTTTTTCTCTTAGTCTTCTTACATGAACATCCACTGTACGAACATCACCAGAACCCTCTTTCCCCCATACATTGTGTAGTAAATCTTCTCTACTGTATACTTTGTTCTCATTTTTCACCAGAAGCTCAAGTAATTCAAATTCTCTTCCTGTAAGATTGATTTCTTTACCCTCTATATATAATCGTCGGCTCTGACAATCAAGTTTCAAATCTCCTTTTTCAATTACTGAATCATTTTGAGCTTTGACCTTGGAAGGTGAAGTTCTTCTCATAATTGCTTTTATTCTGGCTTTTACCTCTAAGATATTAAATGGCTTTGTAATATAGTCATCCGCACCATATTCAAGTCCAAGTATTTTGTCCATATCATCACCCTTGGCTGTCAGCATTACAATTGGAACATCAGAAAACTCTCTGATTGCCTGACACACTTCAAAGCCATCCATCTTTGGAAGCATTACGTCTAGAAGAATCATATCGTATGAATTCTCTTTAGCCATATTAAAAGCCTCTTCTCCATCATACGCACAATCAACATCCATGCCATCCTGCTCAAGGCTGAACCTTATTCCTTTAACTATTAACTTCTCATCATCTACTACTAGAACTTTCTTTGCCATTTATACATCCTTCTGCTCATTTTAAGCCTACACTTTAATATAATCTCTTATTCTATTGAGGGTTGATTCTCCGATACCAGGAACATTGGTAAGATCATCAACAGATTTAAAATTACCATTCTTAGTTCGATATTCAACAATAGCTTCCGCTTTACTTTGACCAATACCGGAAAGCTCTGTCAGTTCAGTAACTGTTGCTGTGTTAATATCGATATTTCCACCTGCTTCTTCAATATACACCTCTAGCATCTCACTCGCTTCCTCCTCAGTAGGGATAAATATCATCTTCCCATCTGTAAGAAGCTCTGCAAGATTCCAATGCTGAGTTGCGGCTCCGTCCTTAAATCCGCCGGCAGCTTCAATTGCATCTGCAATCCTTGAGCCATTTTTCAGATTATATACACCTGGATTAACTACTTCTCCACATATATAAATGCACAACTCAGAGGCACTTTCCTGCTCTGCCTGCGACTCAGTCACATTCTCCTGTGTATTATCAGCACCAGCTGATTCATTTTGTATAGAATCATCAGAATTACTATTACCAGATACATAACTCTTAGTATCTTTTGAACCACAACCCAAGAAAACCATGCACATAAAAATGCATAGTATCCCTGTAATTAAAAATCTTTTGTTTTTATTCATAAAAACTCCTTCCCTATGGGAAGGAGACTCGATGTCTGTAACTATTTTACAGATTTTATTCAATTATTACAAGTGTATTTATTACAGTATTTCTTTTTATTTTGACATTTCATCAAGTGTTGCAGACAATTTTTCAATCATCTCGTCAATATCAGCCTTTTCTATAACAAGTGGAGGAACAAATCTTATTACATTACTTCCTGCAGTTATAACAATAAGTCCCTTTTCAAGTGCTTTTGCAGCAACCTGTCCCACTGGAAGTGTACACTCAATTCCCTGTATAAAACCCTTACCTCTTCTTGTCACAAGACAATCATATTTGTCTACAAGCTTATCTAAACACTCCTCAAAGTATGGTGTAAGCTCCTTAACATGCTCTGTAAGAGACAATTTCTCAAACTCGTCAAACACTGCCGAAACAGCA
>JAXJVZ010000084.1:0-5362 GCA_036308285.1 Agathobacter sp.
ACTCTCTTCATTTAACTCTTTACAACTCATTAATATTTATAAACCTTTCCACTACATAAGTCCTGATATATAGGTTCCGGCCCAGCACAAAATCACTAAAATGGATAAAATCGTCGCAATATGTGGAAAAAGCTTAAAGGATTCCTCCTCCATATTACTTTGTATTGCAAGCACTAGAGATGCTATTCCAACAACCAAAAGTACACATCCAAGACTTCCATAATACTGTGAAAGTCCAGTCTCACTCTTAGCAGCTTTATTAATTATAGAGATAAACGCTAGCAGCTGAGCCGCTGAAGCCACCGATATAATTATTCCCTTTTTCGAATGGGATTTACCTGTAAATTTGTACCTGTTACGCCTTCTTCCTGGCATTATTCTGTCGTCTCCCGTATATTAAATAAAATAAAATATATCCTGTCAATCCACCTAATGTGTTGAGAAAAATATCATCAACATCAAAGCTTCCAAGCTTGAAAAACAATTGAATAGTCTCCACTCCCACACTAAATATCATGCTTAATAGTGTTGTTTTTATTATTCCAATTTTTTGCTTTATGATAATCGGAATAAGATATCCAAAAGGCATAAATGCTATAACATTTCCAAAGATATTAATCGTTACTGACTTCCATCCAATCAGATTTGCATATTTAATAAATCTTCTTATTTCATGAAACGGGATTAGGTTATATCTGTATCCACAGTTATTGGTTCTTCCCATATTCTCAGAAAAAAACAGAAAATAGCACAAACACATTAGATATATAATAAAAATCAATACCGAAAAAAATCTTATCTTCTTTGCCTTACTTGCAGCCATACTGCTTGTAGTATTCATCAATTGCATTCTTGATTGTATCGTCTATTACCACCTTACCCTGACACTGGCGATTATAAAGATGCTCAACTACTTCATCCATTGTTACAATGGCCTTTCCAGCAAATCCGTATTTCTCCTGGATTTCATCAAGTGCACTTACTTTTCCGCCAAGTCCAACTTCCATACGGTTTAATGATACGATAAGTCCAACTATTTCAACATCTGCAGCAGCCTTTACCTTTGGTACAGTTTCCTCCATTGATTTTCCGGATGTAGTCACATCCTCAATCATGATTACCCTGTCTCCATCTACAAGCTTGCTTCCTAAAAGACCACCCTTGTCAGCACCATGGTCCTTTGCCTCTTTTCTGTCACAGCAGTAACGCACTTCTTTTCCAAAAAGCTCGCTATAAGCAATAGCAGTTACTACAGCAAGTGGGATTCCCTTGTATGCCGGTCCAAAAAGTACATCAAAATCATCACCATATGTATCATGAATTGCCTTTGCATAATACTCTCCAAGTCTCTTAAGCTGTGAACCTGTAACATATGCTCCTGCATTCATAAAAAATGGCGATTTTCTTCCACTCTTAAGTGTAAAATCACCAAATTTTAAAACATCGCTCTCTACCATAAATTCAATAAATTCTGACTTATATGCTTCCATTTTATCTATTCCTCCTAAATATAGGTTAAAACCTCATAAAATATCACTTTTATACTATCATAAGATTATTTTGATTTCAATTAATTAATACTTGTTATATGAATTCTTTTTTGGTAATATGGTACTATAAATGTTCATTATTTGGGAGGTATTTGTTAGGATGTTTACACAACTTTTTGGTAATTATTTACTTGAACAGTCAGTTATTACTGCCGACAAGCAGAAAAGTCTTATAAATGAGATGAAAGATATCCGTGTAAAAATGGGAACTATCGCAGTAGCTGACGGTCTACTTACCGAAGCACAAGCTGACGAAATCAATCATGAGCAGACACAGAAGGACCGAAGATTTGGAGATATCGCAGTGGAGAAGGGATATCTTACAGATACCCAGGTTAGCGAAATCCTTATTAAACAGGGTGATGCTGCCATGAAGTATTTCCAGTTACTTACTGATAAAGCAGGACTTACTATGGGGGATATCGAAGCACATCTAAGAGAATTCCAGAAGAAACATGGATTTACTGATGATGAGCTTGAAGCTCTCAAAAAAGACGATATTGATTCTATCATTGCACTTTTTGCAATTGTAAGAGATACAAAAATCACTGACATGGCAAGTCTTGTTATGAGAAATATCACTCGTTTCCTTACAAGTGATTTCTACTTTGGAAGAATGAAAAAAGTTACTGACTACTCTTACACTATGTTAGCTGGTCAGAAAGCTGTCGGTGATGCAACAGTTTATCTTGGATTTTCAACAGCGAGCGAGCTTGACGGAATTACTACTCTTGCAAAGCTTTATGCCAAGGGAGTTACTATTTCCGGTAGTGATGAGATTTACGATGCTGTCTGCGAGTTCTCAAACTTAAACAACGGACTTTTTGCTTCTGCATTAAGCCAGAATGGTACATATATCGATATGGAACCTCCAGGAGTATATCTTAATCAGAAAATCTCCGGCACAGCATACGTTATGCCAATTATCATAGAGGGAAATGAACTTGATCTTGTAATCTCTACTGATGATGCCTTTTCTGCAGGTGATAAGCCTCGTACAATTTCCGTTAAGAAGAATGATCTTTCTTCTGCTGCATCTGATGCTGCTAAGGTTCTTGTAGTGGACGATTCAGCTCTTATCAGAAAGATTCTTATTAAGCTTCTAATCGAGAATGGTTATCAGGTTGTCGGCGAGGCAACTAATGGTCAGGAAGGCCTTGATTTATATAAGGAATTAAAGCCTGATCTTGTTACTCTTGATGTTACTATGCCTGTTATGGATGGTGTTGAGGCACTTCGCCAGATTATCGCTTTTGACTCTGGCGCTAAGGTTGCCATGATTACTGCTGCCGGTCAGAAGGAAAAGCTTATTGAAGCGCTTAAGATTGGGGCTAAGCTATTCATCACCAAGCCTTTTAATGAGGATGAGGTTCTTTCAAGCCTTGGGGAACTCCTCAAAAAGTAGGGTCTTTGGTAAATGAGCAACTCGCTGATAAAAATAAGCAAATTGCTTAACTCGTGGCTCAACTTGAGGCAAATATGCGTAAGAAATAATTATTCAATTAAATAACTCACAGAAAAAACTTCATTTGAGTATTATCTCAAATGAAGTTTTTTCTGTCTATCTTGCGTTTCTCTCTCCTTGTGAATAGAAAGAGTCAATGGCTAAAGACAATCTAATATTAATTTCCTATCAACACTTTCTTTCCCTCGAATGCAAAACCATATTTGCGTATGCGTTCCTGTGGAACACCACGGGCTATCAGCTGCGCGGCGTACTGTTTTTCCTCTATCTGTGCAAGTGCTGACTGTACTGTTGCCTTGAGGTTTTCTTCGTCATCCTCGTCATACACTTTAAATTCCAGAATAATTGCATCATCCTCCTGTGGTCTTTTTGGCTCAAGCATTACATCATATCTGCCAAATCCGCTTTCTCTGTTCGAGGTGATAATATATTTATCCTGCAAATCTACTATAAGTCCAAGTACAAAGCCATGATAGAAGCGCTCCGGCTGGTCGTAGGATGGTCTTTTTCCTGTGTCAAAATAACTGAAGGTGCTTAGTGAAACACGGTTCATGTAGGCATTCATTGCCTTGAGGTCGCTTTGAAGCATCGCTTTGATAAAATCATTATAATCTTCTTCCGCCTCTGTGAACCAGCTGCGTACCATTCCTTCAAACATACACTCCACCTCATAATTCGTAAGTGCAAGCTCGTACATCTGCTTCTGACCTTTTTCCAGGCGTTCCATACGGTCATATGAAAGTACCTTTAAGTATCCACTCGCCAAGAGCAGACTCCAGACTGCCTTTTCGCTACCGTCCAACTGGTTATAGACAATCTGTTCATCGATAGGTGTACGTATCACTTCTCCGCGCAGTAAACTTTCAAATTTTTCCTTTATCCCACGATTCCCTTCTCGAAGCAGTTTTCCCACCAGACTGTTCGAGCTTGTGTTTGCCCAATAGGTCGTAAAGCTCCCTGTATCCAAAAGATTCAAGATTGACCAAGGATTATAGATATCCTTATGGGTTCCAAATATAAAACCATCATACCATCTCTTAACTTCTTCCTTTTGTTCTCTCAATTCGCATTCTTCTAGCGAGTTAAATACTTCCTCTTCCGTAAAGCCAAAGGATGTAGCATACTCATCTGACGTAGTGGTCACCACCTTAAGATTATTTAAATCAGAAAAAATAGACTCTTTGCTTACTCTTGTGATTCCGGTCATTAGTCCACGCTCAAGCCATGGATTTGTCTTAAAGGTGGAATTAAAAAGATTCCTTGTAAATGCAACCAGTTCGTCCCAGTAACCATCCACATACGCTTCCTGCATAGGTGTATCGTACTCGTCAAGTAGTATGATAACATTCTTTCCATAGTAGCGATGCAAGAAATCTGAAAGCTGGTACAAAGCAAGACTTGCATCACTATCATCCATCTCCTCCGACACACGCTCAAAATATAATTTATCTTTTTCTCCAAGCAATCCACTGTCCAAAATAAAGCTATACTTCTCATATTGTTTTATCAGAAGATGGCAGATTTTCTTTCTAGTAGTTTGATAATCCCGCTCTTTTATATTGGCAAACGACAGGCTTATGACTGGATAGGTTCCCTGAAAATCTCTGTATTTCTCGTTTTCCCAAATGGAAAGTCCCTCAAACAAATCGCTTCGTTTGGCATAATCTACAGAAAAGAAATGCTCCAGCATGCTCATGTTGAGAGTCTTTCCGAATCGGCGCGGGCGATTAATCAGTGTGACGTCATCTCCGCTTTCCCACCACTCTCTGATGAAGTCTGTTTTATCTATATAGAAGTAATTATTTTTTATTATTTTCTCAAAATCCTGTATTCCAATTGCTACAGTTCTTGCCATTTTGTACCTCCAAATATGTGCCGTAGTTATGCCTTTAGTATATAGGATTTTGTGATGTATTACAACTTTCCTTCGAATGCAAATTCTGATTTTCGTATGCACTCCTATATCAATTTTTTCCCGATTTATGTAATACTATATAAATCCTGTGTTTAAATTCTATTAATTCTGCTCAATTGTTTTCTTCTTTTATCAATGGTACAATCCTCTTACATGTTGATTAATCACATTACTTTCAGTTCTACACTTGGGCAATTCGTGGCAGAGTTCATTTCGTCAAATTTTTCCAAGTTAGACTTTTTTACTCTTTCTATTTTTACTTATAGAAGGTTTTATTATTTATACCCTAAGGGTAAATATTTTAATTACAAAAAGAAGGGATTATTTTATGACTGAATTTATTAATGAAACTATGCCTGCTATTACTTCAATTGAGCAGATTTTGGGTAAATCCTGTACGCGTGAGGAAGCACTTATTGCTTTGAAACAGCA
>JAXJVZ010000085.1:0-1814 GCA_036308285.1 Agathobacter sp.
GATCCAAATGCAACATGTGTAATGTGCTCTGCTATGGGACAGCAGTCAATGGTTATTGAAGCTATTCAGTCTGGTGCAAAGGACTTTATTGTTAAGCCATTCCAGGCAGACAGAGTTCTTGAGTCAATTCGTAAAGTACTTGGATAGTTTTTTCTGTAAATAACATAAAACAAGGGTAGTGAAATCCACTACCCTTATTGTCGTACACAAAGCACGGATGGTAAAATCCACTGCCCTTATTGCTGTGCATAAAACGAGGGTAGTGAAATCCACTACCCTTATTATCGCATATAAAACAATCACAGCTGGCAAAGACTTTCTATTGCATTTCCTGCAATAATAAGTTCTCCATGTTCCTCAACAAAAGCTTTTCTGTCATTTCCTGCCGAGATTTCATTTGCATACTCATCAGTTAATGCAGAAAGACTCTTAAGTTCTTCTTCACCTGCCTCCGATAAATCAACCAGCAAAATATATTTCTTATTAAGTTTATACAGACTACTATGACAGCTGCAATTTAATACAATCCTTTTTGTATATTCAACAACCCTGTCAAAAACATCAAATGTTATTAAAGCAACAACCTCATCACTTTCATGGAGTGTTCCTATTCCATTTATATTATCTGCCTCAAGCTCTTTTGCTTTATTCTTGATTTCTTCAATCTTCTCTTTCGGAATTGTATCTAGTAATCCATTAACAATATCCTTTAGATGCTCCATCATCCCTTCAGTCGTCGGATGCTCAGAAAACGTAAGTGACAAACTATGGTCTGGCAGAAAATCTGCCCTGACAGTCTTTACTCCAAAATCAAACTTTGTCTCAAATTCCTGTTCTGCCAAATCGAAAATCTGATTCATAAACTCCTGCGTGCGAGCACCATTACTCATTATCTCTTCTAAAGAAAAGCCTAGTTCTACTATCTCTTCCTCTGTTATTATACACTTAATAGTGTGATCACCAACTCTTGAAAACTGCATGCATATCACCTGCCTTCTGTTTGATTCTCCTCAGTGCATTATCGATGGATTTAGGGCTCTTATCCATTATCTTTGCAATCTCGGTATATTCATTTCCCTGCAAATATAATAGTAACACCTTACTCTCCATTTCACTCAATTCTTCTTTTAGCTTTGCCATCGCAATGCTTGCTTCTTCTCTTCCGATTATCAGCTGTTCAGGGCCATCAGTATCCACAGCGTAAAACTCTTCGCTTGAAATTGAAACATAATTATTAAGCGGCTGATGCTTTTTCCTATTATAGCTTTCAATTGCTGAATATGTCTGTCTCTCTATGCAAAAGCCGGCAAAATTATAAAATGACGAATCCCTGTCTGCCTTAAAATCACGTATGGCTTTAAACAAGCCAATCATGCCTTCCTGAATAATATCATCCTTATCCGCACCCAGAAGAAACAAATCATTTGTCTTTTTCCTCACTAAAGGTTTATATTTTTCAAGAATATAATCTGTTATTCCTGCCTCACCATTATGAATTCTTTCTATAAGCTCTTCATCGGTAAAACTCTCATAGTTATTCAACTTATTTCCCCTTAACAATTCTCTGTCTTACAATCTCGTAAGCTAATACTCCTGTTGCAACCGATGCATTAAGCGAATCAATATCTCCCTTCATCGGAATTGATGCTATCATGTCGCAATTTTCCTTTACCAGCTTGCTCACGCCTTCACCCTCATTACCTACTACTAGTCCGATTGGTCCTGTAAGGTTAAGCTCATACATGGTAGTACCTCCCATATCGGCACATACAAACCACATTCCACGATCCTTAAGTTCCTTTATAGTATTAGTA
>JAXJVZ010000086.1:0-3389 GCA_036308285.1 Agathobacter sp.
GAAAAGTACGAAGCTACTAATGGCTTAGAAGCTAACATCTTTAAATTTGAAGGGGAGTATAATGCTCTTGTTATAAAGGACAATATTGTATATACCTTCACTGTCAGCTCAAGTTTTAGTGAAAAAGCATGTCTACAGGAAATGGAATCTTTCATAGATTCGTTGTATTAATTTTTCAGGCAAGATCAACCTGATTGGTCTTGCCTTAATATTAATCAGCTCATAAGAAAATTACACACCTGCAAATTACTATTTTCGCCCTGTCAGATAATATATAGCCAACTGCGTTCTATGGGATAGATTCTCCTTGTCAAGAATTGCGCTTATATAATTCTTAACTGTCCCTTCACTAATAAAAAGCTTGGCAGCTATCTTCTTATGCCAAATGCCCCGTCCCCACTACAGAGAATATATCACCCACTCAGCAATATTTGTTGCGTGGTCTCCGATTCGCTCGAGGTACTTGGCAATCATAAGCATATCAAGCTCCTGCTCGCCTCGCTCAGGGTCTTTCTGAATTAACTCAATTATCTCAGATTTTGCTTTATCGAAAAGTTCGTCTACAACATCATCATGTTCAATGACATGCTGGGCTACTTCCCTATTTTTCCTTGCAAAGGCATCAATACTTTGTATAAGCATGTTTGACGCTTCAGTTGCCATTTGAACTATAGTGTCACATCTTTTGGTTTTTTGCTTTTCTGCAAGCATTACAGTTATTTCACTAATATCGGCGGCATGATCCCCGATTCTTTCCATATCTGTTACCATCTTCATTGCTGCAGTTATTGCTCGCAAATCCCTGGCAACCGGTTGCTGCTGAATCAGAAGGTTAAAACATAATCTTTCGATGTCATGTTGCTTTTGATCAATGTCAACGTCTTTTTCCATTATCTCCTTCGCAAGCTCAATGTCTGACTTTACAAGGGCATCTATTGCCTTCTGGATGTTGACCTCTATCATCGTTCCCATGTTAATCATTTCAAGGTTTAATGTGTTAAGCTGTTCATCAAATTTACTTCTCATTTTCATCTCCTCCTAGCCAAATCGTCCTGTGATGTAATCTTCTGTCCTCTTATCCTGTGGATATGAGAAAAGTGAATTTGTCTGTCCGTATTCAACCATTTCACCTACAAGGAAAAACGCTGTGTAATCTGATACTCGAAGTGCCTGCTGCATATTATGGGTTACAACTACGATAGTGTACTGCTTCTTGAGCTGCTCCATAAGCTCCTCGATTTTGGCTGTAGATATTGGGTCAAGAGCAGATGTTGGCTCGTCCATAAGAAGTACTGATGGTTTTACTGCAAGAGCTCTTGCGATACAGATTCTTTGCTGCTGTCCACCAGATAAGCCGAGTGCAGATTTTTTCAGGCGGTCCTTTACTTCGTCAAAAATTGCAGCTCCACGAAGACTTTCCTCTACTATCTCATCAAGCTTATGTTTGTCACGGATTCCGTGTACTCTTGGTCCATATGCGATGTTATCGTAGATGCTCATTGGAAATGGGTTAGGCTGCTGGAATACCATTCCGACATGCTCTCTTAATGCAGTAGTATCAACATTATCCCCATAAATATTTTCTCCGTCCAGCTTTATATCTCCTGTAATTTTCACATTCTCGACCATATCATTCATACGATTTAAGGTCTTTAAAAAAGTAGACTTTCCACATCCTGATGGTCCGATAAATGCAGTTACCTTATTCTCATAAATGTCCATGCTGACATTTTTAAGTGCATGGTTTTGTCCATAATACAGGTCTAGATTTTTTACTGATATTTTTGTATTATTTTCCACTTTATGTTACTCCTATTTACGCTTTGTTGAATCAAAATGCCGTGTCAGCATCTTTGTAAGGATGTTTATAAAAAAAACTATTACCAGAAGTACTAATGCTATTCCAAATGCGCTTTCAAAATCACCCTCGCTGGTAGCTGAAAGGTACAACTGAATAGTTAGTGTTCCACCTGACTGAAATATCTTATCGAAAATTCCAAGAAAACTTTTTGGCAAGAGCTTTGCTGAACCTGCTGTAAACAGTAATGCTGCGGATTCTCCCACAATTCTTCCAATTGCAAGGATTGCTCCTGTAATTATTCCAGGCATCGCCGACGGTATCAGAATTGTTCTAATCATATACCACTTACCTGCCCCAAGACCGATTGCTCCACTTCTATATCCGTCCGGTACGGTCTTTAAAGCCTCCTGTGTATTTCGTATCACAAGCGGAAGTACCATAAGAATAAGTGTTAATGCTCCTGTCAAAATGCTGTATCCAAGTCCCAAGGTCTCCCCGAAAAACATCATTCCGAAAAGTCCAAAAATTATTGATGGAATTCCAGATAATACCTCAGTTGCAAATTCTATTATTGTTACAAATCTGCCCGGTTTGGCATATTCATTCAGGTACACTGCTGCGCCGACACCAACAGGAATTGCAAAAAGCATGGTTACAACAATTATCAGAATGGTATTAACAATGTTACCTGCAATTCCAACCGTGCCTTTTCGCACAGAAGTAACCGTGGTTAAAAACTCCCAGTTAATACTTCCTATTCCTTTTGACACAACAAATACTATTATCAAAAATAATAGCAATATTGAAAAAGCTGCACTTATGAAAATAAGCAGATACTCTGCAATTTCGCTTAAACGAATTTTTTTCTTAGTCATTTTTCTGCTCTCCTTTTTTCTTAAGTGATGTAAGCATTAGGTTTATTAAAACAATAAAAATATAAAGCACTAATCCTACTGTAAAAAGAACCTGCCTGTGAAGACCTGATGAATAACTCATCTCACTTACAAGCTGAGTAGTCAAAAATCTTACCGAATTAAATGGCAATGGAATGTTGACCGAACCTCCTGCAACCATGTTTATCGCCATCGCTTCTCCAAGTGCTCGACCTATACCGAGTACAACTCCGGTCATTATTCCTGAGCTTGCTGCTGGAATTACTACCTTAAAAATTGTCTGAAGTTTAGTTGCACCGAGTGCAAGTGACGCTGCTCTCATGCTCTGTGGCACAGCTCTGATTGATGAAGCACTAATATTTATAACGGTTGGAAGAATCATAATTGCAAGTACAATTATTGCTGATAATAAGTTAGCTCCACCTGTAAACTGATGCGTGTCTGAATCTTCAAAAAGTATTTTTTCCATTTTGTACATAAAAGGATTTAATATCATCATTCCGATAAGTCCATAAATTACGGATGGGATTGCCGCCAAAAGTTCTACTGCTGATGATAATACTGTTGAAATTTTTCGTCCCGTTTTGCTTTCACTAGTAAGGTCTGTCAGAAATACTGCCGTAAGAAGTCCGATTGGAACTCCTAATATTACTGCACCAGCAGTTCCAATTATGGACGATAGGATTATATATAAA
>JAXJVZ010000087.1:0-2001 GCA_036308285.1 Agathobacter sp.
ATCAGCTATTATGATCTTGGAACAGCTACAGGAAAGATGGCTGCAAAGATTTTAAAGGGAGAGTCAAAGATTGAGGAAATGCCAATTGAGTACGCACCAAACTTTGTGAAGAAATACAATAAGAGTATCTGTGAACAGCTTGGAGTAGAGATTCCAGAAGGATACGAAGCAATTGAGGAGTAATTAGTAATGGACATTAGTAGTTTAATGGGCGCGATGCCGGGAGCGGTAGCCCAGGGACTTATTTGGGGTATAATGGCAATTGGAGTGTACATTACATTCCGTATTCTTGATATTGCCGATTTATCAGTAGATGGTACAATGTGTACTGGTGCTGCTGTTTGTATTATGTTAGTACAGAGCGGTCATAATATCTGGTTTGCGCTTCTAATGGCAACAATTAGTGGAATGATAGTAGGTCTGGCAACAGGAGTCTTCCATACATTAATGGGAATCCCAGCTATTCTGGCCGGAATTCTTACGCAGTTAGGATTGTGGGGTGTGAACCTTAAAATCATGGGTAAATCAAATCAGGCTATAAGCGTTGATAAGTTTGATTTACTTGTTTCTCTTAGATATATTAGAAATTCAATCTTAGAGAAGAATACTATCTTTGTAGTTATTTTATTCATTATTGCAATTATTGCAATTTTGTACTGGTTCTTTGGAACTGAGTTAGGATGCAGCCTTCGTGCAACTGGTTGTAATGAGAACATGGCAAGAGCACAGGGAATTAATACTAACTTTAACAAGGTTCTTGGACTTATGATTTCAAATGGACTTGTTGCACTTTCAAGTGCTCTTTTAGGACAGTATCAGGGATTTGCTGATATTAACATGGGAAAAGGTGCAATCGTAATTGGTCTTGCAGCAGTTATTATCGGTGAAGCTATTTTTGGAAAAATCTTTAAGAATTTTGCACTTAAGCTTCTTGCAGTAGCAATTGGTGGTGTATTGTATTTTATGGTTCTTCAGATTGTTATCTGGTGTGGAATCGATACAGACCTTCTTAAGTTATTCCAGGCACTTGTTGTTGCAGTATTCTTAGCAGTGCCATACTGGAAGAGCAGATATTTTAGTAAACCAAAGGAGGTAAAATAAATGTTACAGCTTAATAATATTTATAAGACCTTCAACGCTGGTACAGTTAATGAGAAGATGGCTTTAAAGGGATTATCACTCACATTAAATGATGGCGATTTCGTTACGGTAATTGGTGGTAATGGTGCAGGAAAGTCAACAATGCTTAATGCTATTGCCGGAGTATGGCCGGTAGACAGCGGTTCTATTATGATAGATGGAATTGATGTTACAAGGCTTTCTGAGTATAAGAGAGCAAAGTATCTTGGCAGAGTATTTCAGGATCCTATGACAGGTACAGCAGCTACAATGGAAATTGAGGAGAATCTTGCACTTGCCCTTAGAAGAGGTAATTCAAGAACTTTACGAGCTGGAATTAAGGAAAGCGAGAGAAAGCAGTACAGAGAACTTTTGGCTACTCTGGGACTTGGGTTAGAGGATAGAATGACATCTAAGGTAGGTCTTTTATCAGGAGGACAGAGACAGGCGCTTACTCTTCTGATGGCTACACTTCAGAAGCCAAAGCTTTTATTATTAGATGAGCATACTGCAGCACTTGATCCAAAGACAGCAGCAAAGGTTCTTGAGACAACAGAGATGATTGTTAACAGAGACCATCTTACAACACTTATGATTACACATAATATGAAGGATGCTATTGCTCATGGTAACAGACTTATCATGATGATGGATGGAAACATTATTCTGGATATTAGTGGAGAAGAGAAGAAGAAACTTACAGTAGCGGATTTATTACATAAGTTTGAAGAAGCTAGTGGAGAAGAGTTTGCAAGTGATAAGGCAATCTTAGGATAAGATGAATTTAAGAGGCTAATGAATAATTATTTTAGTTATTCATTAGTCTTTTTTGTTATTAATATTGCATTTTTGTGTTTTTGACATTAGTATATTATATATAAA
>JAXJVZ010000088.1:0-7223 GCA_036308285.1 Agathobacter sp.
AACATAAAATGGAGCCTGGTATTTGTTCTTTGTATTGCTGTTATGACAGCAGGAGTTATATACTCCGGGCAGGTAGACAATATTGCCGAAGGAATATGGAATTTATCGATTATCAGTGTGATTGTAGATGGAACCTTAGCATTTCTTTGCTTGTATATTATCCTGCTATTTAATCAGGTTGATAACTGGTTTCTTTCGCTTTTGAAAAAGTTAGGAAGTAAATCTCTTATAATATTTTGTATTCATTCCATTGAAATGAAATCAATTCCATGGTATATTTTCTCTGACAAATGGACAGGCAATCCAATTACAGGCTGTGCGATATTAGTATTAGCCAGAATGCTTGTTATTTTTGTGGCTTACAGAATTTTTATTTTTGTAAACAAAAATATATGGAGGAAAGTAGTACACAGATAGTACGAAAAAGAGATGTCGAAGAAAAAATTATCACTAATAGTTAATATTGTTTTGCTTGTCTTAGAGCTTATTGGTTTTGCATATGTGGCAACGGAAAATGGAATTTCCTCACTTCGTTATTACACACAGGATAGTAATATTGTAGTAATAATCGCTGCAGTGTTATACATAATCTATTATTTTAAAAGCGAGAAAGAGGGAAAAGAAGAGCTGCCATATTTTGTTGGCCTGATAAAATACATTGCATCATGTGTTGTTACAGTAACATTTATCGTTGTGCTTACGGTGCTTGCACCTTCACGTGCATCCGAAGGAAGAGATGCAGTAATTCATGTTATTGTTGGTGGTTCAAATTTATATCACCATGTTTTGTGCCCGATTCTTTGTGTAATCTCAAATATTTTTATAGATGAGAAAATTACAATTTCCCTTAAAGAGAATCTGCTGGCAACTATTCCTACATTTTTGTACGGAACAATTACATTAATTCTTAATATTGCCAAGGTAATGTATGGACCATATATCTTTTTACATGTATACGAGCAGTCAGTACTGATGTCAGTATTCTGGTTTATGGCAATCGTAGGTGGAGGCTTCTTAATTGCCTTTTTATTTGGCATATTAATTAACAAACACATAAAATAAAAAACACATAAAGTAACAAACATATAAAATAACAGACGTATTAAGAAAAGTTAAGAACAATTAAGAATAATTGAATAGAACAGGTGTAATTTTTTCCTCTGTGTAGTCATATAATTAAAGGTATGATTACATGGAGGATTTTTTTATGAACCCGTTTTATGAACACTCAAGACCTGCAGATAAATTATATATGGATTGGCAGAAAATATATCCTATGCCATATCGCAAGGAGGAAGTGGACCCATACACGAGAGTAAGAATTATTCTGATGAATGGAACGGAATTTGAGGCAAACTGGTTCAGTCATCAGTTTCATAGACATTGTCCTAATAATGATTTACGGCGGGAGCTGGCTGTCGCAAGACGTGTGGAACAACAGCAGCAGAAAAGAATTGCATGTCTTAAGCCTATTAATGAGACCGTGCTTGAGCATA
The DNA here is from genome assembly GCA_036308285.1 of Agathobacter sp. Taxonomy (GTDB): domain Bacteria; phylum Bacillota; class Clostridia; order Lachnospirales; family Lachnospiraceae; genus Roseburia. The sequence continues at coordinate 1,497 of JAXJVZ010000088.1, forward strand.
CAATAGGCTACGAACAGCTGGCTGTTGACCTTACAGCTATTCTGGCCCAGAGAGAACCGGATCCATACGTTGTCAAGGTTATGAATCTGGCATTGCTGGAAGATTTTGATCATCTCTATCGATATGCTAATCTTCTTGATTTTGAAAAGCGAGAGCATGCGGAGAATCTTGTTGGCTGCTATACAGAAATTATGCCCGGACGCCCGACAATAAGTGAGCACCGGGATCCACATGATAGTGTAAGATTTTATTGTGATTTCTCAACTGCTGCACCTATAACAAAATTAAATACAGCAATTATCACTGCAGCAGAACAGCAGACCATGAATTATTATATGAACCAGTGTGCTTTCTACGAGAGTGATTTGGGAAGAAAACTATATCAGGAGATTGCGATGATAGAGGAGCAGCATGTTACCCAGTACGGTTCTCTGCTTGATACAACGCTAAGCTGGCTTGAGAATCTGCTGCTTCATGAATACACGGAATGTTATCTGTACTATTCGTGTATGAACGATGAAGTAGATATGTATATACGAAGAATCTGGGAGGAGCATTTCGAGCAGGAGCTTAGTCATCTTCATCTGGCAGCGCATCTTCTTCGAAAATATGAGGGAAAAGAGTGGCAGCAGGTAATTCCTAATGGTGAATTCCCTCAACTGCTTAAATTCTCACCACAAAAAGAATATATTAGAAAAGTATTAAAGGATACAGTATATAATACTGCACTTAGGGAAAATCCGGCAGTACCGGTAAGTGAGATGCCTATGAATGCAGACTTTTTCAGATATCAGGCTACTGTTAATCCAAATGTTAATATTGTTGCCAGTCATAATGTAATTAACGAGACAATATGCCGGTTTGGTCAGGATTACAGATATGAGGATGCGCCAAATCCGATTCCTGCTCTTAGAGACAGAACATATGATAATACAGATGTTGGAAGAAAAAGATAAAATTCTGTACAAAAAACTTATATTTTGTTGAAGATTTTTATATAAAGTAGTACAATGGTAACAAGAATATACGTTGGGGGAGAACGTTTTCTATTTGAAGGAAAACAAGGAGGATTTTTACTATGCGAAAATTGAATAACGAAAAGCAGGAAAAGTCAAAAGTTAAAAAGCCGAAAGTTAAAAAGCCAAGAGATAAAAAGTCTAAAGACATAAATATTTTAAAAGGCAATAGTAAGTTTTCAATGCTGGGTAAGAATAAAAAGGCTGATAAAAGTGTTGCAACATCTACAACTGGAAGAAGCCAAGACAAGAGTCCTAAGGTACGTAAGATTCGGCTCAGAACTAAGATTACTGCACCTGCAGCAGTGCTCATAGCAGTAACGTGTATAGTTTTAGCAATTACATCTTATATAGAAACAAAGAAATCACTAATCTCAGTTTGTACAGACGAGGCTATTTTGGCAGCAATGGTTTCGGCAGAGACAATTAATCCTGAGAAAATCAAAGCACTTGCGCCTGGCGGTGAGGGTACACTTGCATATGCTGAGATGTATTCAGCTTTGATGAAGAAGAAAGAACAGTGTGGCATTAAGAATATGTATACCCTATATACAGATGGCGACAAAGTGTATTACGGAGTTGATGCTACAACTGATGATAAGATGTTAATCGGCGATGAGTATGACATGTCATATAGCAAAGTTGCAAAGGTATGGGAGGAAGGTCTTCCATATACAACTGGTGAGATTAACCACAAAGTAGTTACTGTTATATATCCTATTAAGAACTTTGCAGATACAACAGTTGCTGCAATAGGTTGTGAATATGATGCAGTACCTATTCAGAATATGATTAACACAGCTTTATATAAGAGTATTACCATTTCATTTATCTGTATTGTACTTGCAATAATAATTCTTATTACAACTATCAATGCTGTAACCAAGAACTTAATCAGGGTTAACAGCAAAGTATCTGACCTCGTTTATAATGGAGGTGATTTAACTCAGAGACTTGATGTTCACAGTGGAGATGAGTTAGAGCTTATTGCCGGAAATGTAAATGGTCTTATTGAATATATTAAGAATGTTGTAGTAAATATTGCTGATGGTTCCAAATCCATTAATGAATCATCTGTAGATATGGTAGACAGTCTCTATATTGCAAAGAATGCCGTGACTGAAATATCATCAACTATGGAAGAGATGAGTGCAGCGATGGAAGAGACTTCTTCTTCACTTGCAATTATTACAGAGAATGTTAATGAGACTTTTGAGGCGGTTAATGATATTTCAGCTTCTTCACTAGAAGGAAAAGAGGCATCTGAAAAAGCAATTGACAGGGCTGACCAGATTTATTCCAAGGCTGTAAAAGCTCAGGAGAGTGCCAGTGTTGAAGCTGCGAACCTTGCAGACAGAATGGCAGAGCAGATAGAACAGTCAAAGCAGGTTTCACAAATTAATGCACTTACCCAGAATATTCTCGAGATTGCATCCCAGACTAACCTGCTTGCACTTAATGCTTCTATTGAGGCAGCAAGAGCTGGTGAGAGTGGTAAGGGATTTGCAGTAGTCGCAGACGAGATTGGAAAGCTTGCTACTAATTCAGCAGAAGCGGCAGGAAGAATACAGAAGGTATCTGATGAGGTTATAAAGGTTGTTGATGGTCTTGCAAAAGAATCTGAAAACATGGTTGATTTCCTTAATAACGTAACACTTAAAGGCTACGAAGAACTCTTAAGTACAAGTAATGATTACAGAAATGACATTCAGAGTATGAGTGATAAAATGGAGAATTTCCATTGTATGGCCCAGAACCTTGCCAAGAATATGGATAATGTTAAGGGCTCAATCAGTTCAATCAATTGTGCAATTGAAGAGTCAACAGAAGGAATCAATAATGTTGCCAATTCATCTTCTGAACTGGCAGGTAAGATGGAGGATATCGATCATAAGGCTGTGACAAATAAGGATGTTGCACAGAATCTTGATCATGAGGTTGATAAGTTCAAAGTAGAATAGTATTTTTTATTTGTTAAAATTATTGAAGAGTAAATGTTAATATGAGTAAATATTAAAGAAGGAGATTCGATTTGAATCTCCTTCTTCGGGTAAATATAGAAATGTATAATATACTTTTATAGTTACTAATTTAATTAAAATTCAACAACTACAAGCTGATATCCATCTAATGAAAGTCTGCATCCATCAAGCTTAACATCAGTAAGGTTATTGATGAGTACATTTTTAACTTCACAAGGAAGCTCAACCTCCTGTGGATCCATCTGGAAGTTTGCAATAATCATAATATCCTTATCTGCTACACGTCTAAAGGCAAGAAGATTATGCTGTTCTTCCTTATATGGTTCGAAGCTTCCGTAAACAACTGTCTCAGAATACTCAGGACTACGTCTTAAGTTGATGAGGCTACGGTAGAAGTTCCATACAGAATTCTCATCATCATGCTGTTTTTCAAGGTTAATCTCAGTATAATTTGGATTTACCTTAAGCCATGGTGTACCAGTTGTAAAGCCTGCATTTTCTTTAGCATTCCACTGGAATGGTGAACGGGCATTGTCACGTGAACGCTCTGATACTGCTTCAAGTGCTTCCTCAGGAGAAAGACCTGCATCGAGTGCAACCTGGTATTCATCCTTTGTAGAGCAGTCATCTATATCATCGATGCTGTCAAACTTGCTGTAATTTTCCATTCCAATTTCCTGTCCCTGATAAATGAATGGAAGACCAGGCATAAGGAAGTTAACTCCACCAAGAAGCTTCTTGCTTGCATCAGATAAATCCTCTTTTGGAATATAGTGGGATACTCCTCTGGACTCATCATGATTTTCAATAATATTTGATAAGAAACCGATTCCGTCAACTCTTCTGTGAGCTCTGAAGATTGCCTCCTTATACTGCTCAGCTGTTACAGGCTTGCAATCATACCAGCCATTAAAACTTCCACCAAGGATGGTTTCTGCGAAGTCAAACATAGAAGAGAAGTATCCGTCTTCTCCTATGAAAAGAGGAAGTTCCTCATCCTTCTCATTAAATACTTCACCAACAGCGAAGGCATCATATTTGTGGAAGGTTTCCCGGGCCATTTCGCTTAAGAATTCCCCGATACCTGTTGCCTCAGCAAGCATGTTAAATATTCCTGAAAGTCCGTCTTCTCTATCTGCTGGATAATCGCTGAAAGGAAGCTTTTTCTTAATATTAATAATAGCGTCAATTCTGAAGCCGCCAAGACCCTTATCGAGCCACCAGTTAATCATCTTATATACTTCCTGACGAAGCTTAGGATTTTCCCAGTTTAAGTCAGGCTGCTTCTTGTGGAAGACATGAAGATAAATCTTGTCGTCGTGTCCAGGGAGCTTATCCCAGCATGGACCACCGAAGTAGCTTCTCCAGTTACATGGGAGCTTGTCACCCTCTTTGTAATCTTCGATGTAGAAGTATTTTCCATAAGGTCCGTCAGGATCCTCGCAGGCCTTTTTGAACCATTCATGCTCGTCAGAGCAGTGGTTAACTACGAGGTCCATTACGATATACATGTCTCTCTTTTTAGCCTCAGCAATAAGTTCGTCCATGTCATCCATAGTTCCGAATCTTGGATCGATGTCATAGTAATCAGAGATATCATAACCCTGATCAGCGAGTGGAGAACGATAAATAGGAGATAACCATACAATATCAACTCCAAGCTCCTTAAGGTAATCAAGCTTATTGATTATACCGCGAAGATCACCAATTCCATCGCCGTTGCTATCCATGAAACTTTTTGGATAAATCTGATAAGCTGTTTTGTTATGCCACCATTGTTTTTTCATTGTTTTTACCCCTCCGTTTATGTGATTTTTTTCGTTTCATATATCTATAATTGAAAAATAACACATCTGCAAATAGTGGTAAATAGGTTATGAGGATAACCTGCAAAAAGCATAAAAAACAAAGGTACATATTGGATATATTGCACAAAAACACTGTGCCGGTTTTAAACGGAATCGCGTGGAAGAAGAACTACTCCAAGCGTAATATTTTCAGGAATATAGCTTTCGTCTGTGAGTGAGCGAATCAACACTTCAACAGCTGTTTTTGCTCTTTTCGGAATGTCCTGATTGATAGTAGTAAGAGAAGGTGAAGCCCAGCGGCTGCCATACATAAGCCCGTCAAAACCACAAATACCAATATCATGCGGAATCCTAACCCCCGAAGAGGTCAGAAAGCTGAGTGCCTCCATGGCAAAAAAATCAGAAAGGAAAAAAGCAGCAGTCTTTGTTTTAAAAGGAATATGTCTGCGAAGCTCAGCATAATACTTATTGCGTTGTTCTAAGCTGTCTCCAATAATATTAAACTGCATTTTTCTCCGGATATCTGAATTAAAATCACGGAAAGCATCCCTGACTCCTTCCCAGCGAAGATGATCGTTACCATAATCCCTATTACCACAGATAAGAATATTTTCATATCCATGTTCAAGTAAATACCTTCCCATCAGATACCCTCCGGAATGATTATCAATACCAATGTTAGGCACAAGACTATTTTTATTTTTCTGCTCATGTGCATCAATCGATATAACAGGCTTATTAATAAGAGAATACAGCTTCTCACAATTAGCCTCGGAAAAAGTAATAGTGATAACGCCATCAACATTCCAGGTCGTAACCATATTGAAAATATCATCAACATCCGAAGCAGTATAAAGCATCATATAATAGCCTGCCTCTCTTAGATAACTCTCAATAAAACCAACCATTTCCCCATAAAAA
>JAXJVZ010000089.1:0-1914 GCA_036308285.1 Agathobacter sp.
GCAGTTACTGTTGTAATTCCAAGATAATGCTTTATCTCATGCTTTAATTCCTTAGCTTTTACAGCAAAATCCGGTTTCTTTTCTACATATACTCTGCGTACATTACTCATGTGATTTCCTCCAAATCTGGGTTTTGTTTTTTATAACTCTGGCTCAGAATTACGCCGCTCTAAAGCCGGATTGCACACCTTATTGCAGACACGCTCTCGCTCGGAAAACAACATAGCGGTTGAGCGGCGTAATTCTGAGGGTAGGGTTCCTGCTTTTTTTTACATAACTAATCAGCAGTACCTAAATATGTCACAAGATATTTATAGTATAGCACCTTATGTATAGATTAGTGTAATTAATTTTATTTGACGGATTAATTAGTGCGGCTTATAATTAATCTCAGTTAGAGAGACTCACACTTCTATAAGTGGCGAGACGAAACATATTAGTCTCAGCGGAGAGTACAATCCCCAACTGAGATCAAATATTATTTTGGAGATTTATATGGATATTAATTACGAGCTTTACAAGGTTTTTTATTATGTTGCAACCTCACTTAGCTTTTCTGAGGCCAGCAAGAAACTTTTTATTTCGCAGTCAGCTGTCAGTCAGTCGGTCAAGACTTTAGAGAAGAAGCTGGAGCAGCCTCTTTTTATAAGAAGCACTAAAAAGGTTCAGCTTACTCCTGCAGGTGATATTCTTCTTAAACATATCGAGCCGGCTATGAATCTTATTGCCAGGGGAGAATCTCAGATTCTTGACTCTGGTTCACTCGGTCTTGGACAGCTTCATATTGGTGCCAGTGACACCATCTGCCGTTATTTACTGGTTCCTTATCTGCAGAAATTTCACAAGATGTTTCCGAATGTTCCTATAAAGGTAACTAACGCTACTTCTATCAAATGTGTGGAGTTATTGGATCAGAGAAAGGTTGACCTAATAGTTACCAACTTTCCAAACTCTCACCTTAATCATTCTTATAAACAAAAAACCATATGCAATTTTACAGATGTGTTCGTTGCAAACCCTAATTACTTTAACCCACCGGATATTATTTCCTTTGCACAGTTAAAGGAATTTCCTATTATGATGCTTGATAGAAACAGTACCACAAGCGAGTTTTTGCACAATCTTTTCCTCCAGCATCAGCTTGAACTTATACCTGAGATTGAGTTAAGCAGTAATGATCTTCTCATTGACCTTGCCAAAATTGGTCTGGGTGTGGCATTTGTTCCTGATTATTGTCTGAGGGATAAAAACAAGGATCTTGTAATTCTTAAAACAAAAGAAAAGATGCCAAGCCGGCAGATTGTTGTGTCAGTCAACACCACTCTGCCAGTCTCAGCATCTACTGAAGAATTTTTAAGCCTTCTGCCAGAAGTCACTTACTAATTCTTTTACCTGATTAATGTCGCACACTTTGCGACCGCTCCATTCCCTCGGATACATGTACTGATAATCCGATTGCAGGAATCGTTCATCCAAAAGAACAATTACACCTTTGTCCTCCGTTGTCCGGATAACTCGTCCGGCCGCCTGGAGGACTTTATTCATTCCCGGATATCTGTATGCGTAGTCAAAGCCATCGCCCTCCTGTTTGTCGTAATAATTTTTAAGTATATCCCGCTCAATACTAACCTGCGGAAGACCTGTCCCAACTACAATTGCTCCAATAAGCCTGTCATTTTTCAGATCAATTCCTTCCCCAAAAATTCCTCCCATAACACAGAATGCAACAAGAGTATCATCCGTTTCTTCTTCGAATGCATTAATAAATTCTTCTCTCTCGAGCTCATTCATTCCTGATGTCTGAACTATTGTCCTGACCTTTAATCCCGAATTCTCCCCTGTACAATTATTGGTCTGTGAATCAAACATCCTTTGTGAAGCCAATTGTACTTGTGAATCCAATTGTACTTGTGA
>JAXJVZ010000090.1:0-11821 GCA_036308285.1 Agathobacter sp.
AATATGTATAAGACATTTTTGATTAAATACGCTGAAATTGCGATTAAGGGAAAGAACAGATATGTGTTCGAGGATGCACTGGTTAAGAATATCAGATATCAGCTTAAGAACGTTGAAGGTGATTTTGTAGTAAGAAAAGAAAGTGGACGAGTATATGTAGATGCAAATTCAGAGTATGATTTTGATGAGGTTGTTTCTACACTTCAGAGAGTGTTTGGTATTGTTGGAATATGTCCTGTAGTCCAGACAGAGGATGAAGGCTTTGATAAGCTTGCTGCTGATGTTATCGCTCATATCAATGAAGCATATGCTGATAAGAATTTTACTTTTAAGGTAAATGCAAGACGTGCCCGCAAGAATTACCCGATGACATCAATGGAAATCAATGCAGCAATAGGAGAAAAGATTCTTGAAACATTTCCAGAGACCAGTGTAGATGTTCACAATCCGCAGGTTGTAATTAATGTGGAAATCAGACCTATGATTTATATATATTCACAGGAAATTGAAGGTCCGGCAGGAATGCCTCTTGGAACAGCGGGAAAGGCAATGCTTTTACTTTCAGGCGGAATTGATAGTCCTGTAGCTGGATATATGATTTCAAAGCGTGGTGTAACACTTGAGGCTACTTATTTCCATGCACCACCTTATACAAGTGAAAGAGCAAAGCAGAAGGTTGTGGATTTAGCCAGGAAGGTTGCAAGATACTCTGGAAGAATTAAGTTAAATATTGTTAATTTTACAGATATTCAGTTAGAAATCTATGAGAAATGTCCACATGATGAACTTACAATTATCATGAGAAGATATATGATGAAGATTGCAGAACATTTTGCAAAAGAAAGCGGATGTCTTGGCCTTATTACAGGAGAGAGTATTGGACAGGTTGCCAGCCAGACAATGCAGTCACTTGCAGCTACTAATGAGGTATGCACAATGCCTGTTTATCGTCCTCTTATTGCAATGGACAAGAAGGATATCATTGATATTTCAAATAAAATTGATACATTTGAGACATCCATCCTTCCATATGAGGATTGCTGTACAATATTTGTAGCAAAGCATCCTGTTACAAAACCAAATATTAATTATATTAAGAAGTCTGAACTTAAGCTTGCAGATACGATTGATACATTGGTCCAGACTGCAATAGATACCACAGAAGTAATAATGGTAGATGCGGAGGAATAAAAAATACAGGCCTGCTTTTGCAGGCCTGTAAAAATTATTCATTATATGATTACTGCTCAATTATGTATGGCTTTAATACTTCCATAATTTCATCGAGATTTGTCTCAGTATGAATAGCTAAGTCGATTGGCTTAGATAAATCTAAACTGAAAATACCCATTATTGACTTTGCGTCGATAACATATCTTCCTGAGATTAAGTCGAAGTCATAATCGAACTGAGTGATTGCATTTACGAAAGATTTTACTTTACCAATTGAGTTTAATGAAATCTGAATTGTTTTCATTGGGAAACCTCCTTGTTAACTTCGTTTACTTATGATAATATAGGTTTTCCATGAAAAAGTCAATTATTTAGGAGTTAAAAATGAAAAAAGCGGCATTACACAATTTAGGATGCAAGGTTAATGCATATGAAACAGAGGCTATGCAGAATATGCTTGAGAAAGCGGGCTATAAAATAGTGCCTTTTACAGATAAAGCCGACGTTTATGTTATAAACACATGCTCGGTAACAAATATGGCGGACAGAAAATCAAGACAGATGCTCCATAAAGCTAAAAAAAATAATCCTGATTCGATAGTTGTAGCTACAGGTTGTTACGTTCAGACAAAGGAGCAGGAAGCTGTGCAGGATTTGGCTATTGATATCATCATAGGCAATAACCGTAAGCATGAGCTTGTTGAACTTATAGATGAATATATTATGGCCCATGAAGAAAATATGGATGCTGTATTAGACATTAATGATGGAAATCAGGCTTATGAGGAGCTTTATATTGATAAGACAGCAGAGCATACTCGTGCATTTATAAAGGTACAGGATGGCTGTAACCAGTTTTGCAGTTACTGCATTATTCCTTATGCGAGAGGTCGTGTGAGAAGTAGAAAAGCTTCCAGTGTTGTTGAAGAAGTAAAGAGGCTTGCTGCTAATGGATTTAAAGAGGTTGTTTTAACCGGAATACATTTAAGTTCCTATGGTGTTGATTGTGATGATAATTTACTTAATCTTATTAAGAAAGTTCATGAGGTTGACGGGATTGAAAGAATAAGACTCGGCTCATTAGAACCAAGATTGATAACTGAGGAATTTACTAAAGAGCTTTCAACCCTTAACAAGATATGTCCACATTTTCATTTATCATTACAGAGTGGATGTGATGAGACTCTTAAGAGAATGAATAGAAAATATACATCTGTTGAATATAAAAAAGGCTGTGATATTTTAAGAAAGTATTTTGAACATCCTGCAATGACCACTGATGTAATCGTTGGTTTTCCTGGGGAGACAGAGGAAGAATTTGAAATAACAAAAGCCTTTTTGCAGGATATTAATTTTTACGAAATGCATATTTTTAAATATTCTAAGAGGCAGGGAACCAGAGCTGCTGTAATGGAAAATCAGGTGCCTGAGCCGGTAAAAACTAAAAGAAGTTCTATTCTTCTTGAAATTGAAAAGAAGATGTCAGATGCTTTTAGAAAATATTATGTCGGAAGCATACAGGAAGTATTGTTTGAAGAAAAGATACAAATTGACGGAACTGAGTATTATGTAGGATATACAAAGGAATACGTTAAAGTGGCAGCTATCGGTGAAAATCTGGAAAATCAGCTTGTATCAGGAATCATTACCGGACTTCTTAAGGATGATATATATATCATGGGTTGTAATTTCTAGATATTTCGTTTAAAATGAAATAAAGTATGATAAAGGGCGTGAATAACATGGAGAATAATATTAACAACACACAATTTTTCTCAGTACCAAAGCAACCTCAGCTTCAGGTCAAAGATGTTCTGGAGATAGTTTATCGCGCTTTAAGAGAGAAAGGCTATAATCCAGTAAATCAGATGGTTGGATATATTATGTCGGGAGATCCAACATATATAACAAGCCATAACAATGCAAGAAGCCTGATTATGAAGGTTGAGAGAGACGAATTGGTAGAAGAGGTTCTTAATAAATATATTGAGAACAATTCATGGAATTAAATTATGAGAATACTAGGACTTGATTTCGGTTCTAAAACTGTTGGCGTAGCTGTAAGTGATGAGTTATTAATAACAGCTCAGGGTGTAGAGATTGTTCGAAGAAAATCGCCGTCCAAGCTACGTCAGACTCTTGCAAGAATCGAGGAATTGGTAGCCTTTTACGGAGTAGAGAAAATAGTATTAGGTTATCCTAAGAATATGAATAATACAGAGGGAGAACGTTGCGAAAAGACTAAAGAATTCAAGGAAATGCTTGAAAGAAGAACTGGTCTGGATGTAGTTTTGTGGGATGAAAGACTAACTACTGTGGCAGCGGATCGCTCTATGATGGAGACAGGTATCCGAAGAGAAAACCGCAAGGAATTTGTTGATGAGATTGCGGCTATTTTTATTTTACAGGGATATCTTGATTTTTTGCGCAATAAGGGAGAGAAATAATGGAAAAAGTTATTTTTATTGATCCTGAAACAAATGAAGAAATCGAATTTGCTGTAGAAGAAGAAACACAGCTTAATGGTGTTAAATATCTTCTTGTATCTGAAGAAACAGATGGTGAATGTGATGCATATATTTTAAAAGAAGTCAGTACAGAAAACGATGAGGTACTTTATCAAATGGTAGAGGATGATGTGGAATTCATGGCACTTGCTAAAGTGTTCTCAGAGCTTACTGACGAGGAGACAGAGCTTGAATTCTGATTTGGGCAGGAACGTTTTGCCCAATTGTTGATGGAGGTAAGATTTTGAAAAAAACAGAAAAATTAAATAGTAAGTTGAAGATCATTCCTTTGGGTGGATTAGAGCAGATTGGAATGAATATTACTGCGTTTGAGTATGAGGACAGTATTATTGTTGTTGATTGTGGTCTTTCATTTCCAGAGGATGATATGCTTGGAATCGATCTTGTAATCCCTGATGTTACCTATTTGAAGGATAATATTGACCGTGTAAAGGGATTTTTTATCACGCATGGACATGAGGATCATATTGGAGCTATACCATATGTTCTTAAAGATATTAATGTTCCAATTTATGCTACAAAGCTTACAACAGGAATTATTCAGCATAAGCTTGAAGAACATGATATGCTAAAGAAGGTAAAATGTAAGGTCGTGAAATATGGACAGCATATTAATCTTGGATGCTTCAGAGTAGAGTTTATTCGTACTAATCATAGTATTCAGGATGCAGCTGCTCTTGCAATTTATTCACCAGCAGGTATTGTTGTGCATACAGGAGATTTTAAGGTCGATTATACTCCTGTTTATGGTGATGCTATTGATCTTGCAAGATTTGGTGAAATTGGTAAGAAGGGAGTACTTGCACTTTTATGTGACAGTACTAATGCAGAGAGAAGTGGATTTACCCAGTCTGAGAAGTCGGTAGGTAAAACACTTGATAACATTTTTAATGATAATCAGAACAGAAGAATCATCATTGCAACTTTTGCATCTAACGTTGATCGTGTTCAGCAGATTATTAATTCAGCAGAGAAGTTTGGACGTAAGGTAGCTATTGAAGGAAGAAGTATGGTTAATATTATTTCAATTGCTTCAAAGCTTGGATATCTGACACTGCCTGATAATATTCTGATAGATGTTGATACATTAAGATCATATCCTGATGAGCAGACAGTTATTATTACAACTGGTAGTCAGGGAGAGTCTATGGCTGCTTTGTCTAGAATGGCAAATGGAATGCATAGAAAGGTTTCTATTAAGCCAAATGATCTGATTATATTCAGCTCAAATCCTATTCCTGGAAATGAAAAATCTGTTACAGGAATTATCAATGAGCTTATGATGAAAGGTGCAGATGTAATATTCCAGGATGTTCATGTTTCAGGACATGCCTGTCAGGAGGATATTAAGCTTATATACTCTTTGGTTAATCCAAAGTATTCAATTCCGGTCCATGGAGAGTACAAGCATTTAATTGCGCAGGCTAAGATTGCTGAAGCATTAGGCTATGATTCTGATCATATTAAGATTCTTTCAGCCGGAGATATTCTGGAGTTGGATGAGGATGGAGCAGAAGTTATCGGTAAAGCACCTGTCGGAAATATTCTGGTTGATGGTCTGGGTGTTGGTGATGTTGGAAATATCGTTTTAAGAGACAGACAGCGTCTTGCTGAGGATGGAATAATTGTTGTCGTAATGACTCTTGAAAGTGGCTCTGGACAGGTTCTTGCAGGACCTGATATTGTATCAAGAGGTTTTGTATATGTTAGAAATTCTGAGAGTCTTATGGATGAGGCTCAGGCAATTCTTAATGATACTATGGATTATTGTATGAGTCATAATATTACTGATTGGACAAAGATAAAGAACGAAGTAAAGGATGCCTTAGGTGATTTTGTGTGGAAGGAAACAAAACGTCGGCCTATGATAATGCCAATCATTATGGAAGTTTAGGAGATACAAATGGATTTTAACAAGTTTTTGTTTGGATTTATCAAAATTGCATTTAGTGTAATGATGATATTGCTGGTAATATATGTTGGAGTAGGTTTATGCAGAATGGGTTATGATTTTGGTTACAGAGTATTTACAGAACCTGCTATGGAGATGGCTCCTGGCCAGGATGTCTTAGTTCAGGTAAGAGATGATATGTCATCAAAGGAAATAGGACAGATGCTTGAGGATAAGGGACTTGTTAGAGATTCAAGACTTTTTTTCCTTCAGTATAGATTATCAGCATATTATGGAAAGATTAAATCAGAAGTTTATACATTAAATACATCGATGACTCCAAAGGAAATGATTGTTTATATGGCGACAAATGTTCCGGAAGAAAGTACACAGATAATGGATAATACTGCTGCAGAGGAAGAGGGTTCAACAGAGGTGGAGCTTGGCGAATGATAGTAGATGAGAGATTAGTGACCTATATCAATTCGTTGGACCGTGGTAACACAGCTATTTTGGATATTATTGAAAAAGAGGCTTTGGAAAATTATGTTCCAATTATAAGAAAGGAAATGCAAAGCTTCCTTAAGCTATTACTTGCAATGCAAAAACCGATGCGTATTCTTGAGGTGGGAACTGCCATTGGTTTTTCTGCAATTTTGATGGCAGAATATGGTCCGGCCAATTGTGAGATTGTAACTATTGAAAATTATGATAAAAGAATTCCAATTGCCCGTGAGAATTTTAAACGCGCGGTAAAGGAATCGCAGATTACACTTTTAGAAGGAGATGCTGCAGAAGTTCTCCCTACGATAGATGAGCCATTTGATATGATTTTTATGGATGCGGCTAAGGGGCAGTATATCAATTTTATGCCTGAAGTTATTCGTCTGTTAAAAGTAAATGGTGTATTGGTATCTGATAATGTTCTTCAGGATGGCGACATAATAGAATCTCATTATGTTGTAGAGAGAAGAAACAGGACAATTTATAAGCGAATGAGAGAATACTTGTATGAGCTTACACATTGCGATAATCTGGTTACAGCTGTAATGCCAATCGGAGATGGGATAACAGTAAGCACAAGAGTATCCTGATAATTACGTATACAGTTAGGAAATGTGAAATGAGAAAAATAGAATTATTAGTACCGGCAAGCAGTCTTGAGGTCTTAAAGATTGCTGTAATTTATGGTGCAGATGCGGTATATATTGGTGGAGAAGCATTTGGGCTAAGAGCAAAGGCAAAGAATTTTTCCATGGAAGAGATGGCAGAGGGAATTGCTTTTGCGCACGCACATAATGTAAAAGTTTATATTACAGCAAATATTCTTGCACATAATTATGACCTTGATGGTGTTAGAAAATATTTTGAAGAATTAAATAATATGAAGCCTGATAGACCAGATGCACTTATTATTGCAGATCCTGCAATTTTTATGATTGCAAAGGAAGTATGCCCGGAGATAGAAAGACATGTAAGTACTCAGGCTAATAATACTAATTACGGAACTTATCAGTTCTGGCATAAGCTTGGAGCTACCAGAGTTGTATCTGCAAGAGAACTATCACTTAAAGAAATTAAGGAGATTAGAAATAATATTCCTGATGATCTGGAAATAGAGACCTTCATTCATGGAGCTATGTGTATTTCATATTCTGGAAGATGTCTTTTATCAAATTATTTTACAGGCAGAGATGCAAACAAAGGTGCCTGCACTCATCCATGCAGATGGAAGTATGCAGTTGTTGAGGAAAAACGTCCAGGAGAATATCTGCCTGTATATGAGAATGAGAGAGGAACATATATATTCAATTCAAAAGATTTGTGCATGATAGAGCATATTCCTGATTTGGTTGATGCTGGAATAGATAGTTATAAAATTGAAGGAAGAATGAAAACAGCTCTTTATGTTGCAACTGTTGCAAGAACATATAGAAAGGCTATTGATGATTATCTTGAATCTCCAGATAAATACGAGGCCAATATGCCTTGGTATCTTGAACAGATTTCAAACTGTACTTACAGACAGTTTACAACAGGATTTTTCTATGGAAAGCCAACTGAGGAGACTCAGATATATGATAACAATACTTATGAGAAGGGATATACATACCTGGGTATTGTTGGACCAAGGAATGAAGCTGGTATGTATAGAATTGAGCAGCGTAATAAATTCTCTGTAGGCGAAGAAATTGAGGTTATGAAACCTAACGGAGATAATGTAGTTGTTACAGTAAAGGCACTTACTGATGAGGAGGGACAGGCTATGGAGTCCTGCCCACATCCAAAACAGGTATTTTATGTTGACCTTGGAATAGAACTTGATGAGTACGATATCTTAAGACGTAAAGAGGAAGATGGAGAAATTGTACTCGAATAGTTTTCTATGCAGGTAATAATTTATAGGAGTTCCAAATTATAAGAGTTCCAAATTAAGGGAGTTCTAATTTGTATTTTCTCATCCAGTAATCTATCTGGATAAAATATGCCATTAATGCAGGACCAGCCATTAGCTGTCCGAACCATGGTTTGCCGTAGTCTTTTGGTGAGGCTATGAACTGATAGGCCTTATCTTTGTTGATTAATGGGAGAATAGGTGATGTTTTATCATCAATAATTGATAATAATTTTTGTTTTAATAGAGTCTCATATTTAGGATTGTAGGTCTTAGGATATGGGCTCTTTTTTCTTTTAAACAAATCCGGGGGAAGTAAATCTTTGGTTGCTTCACGAAGTAATGCTTTTTCAACACCCTTTTGGTATTTCATATCCCATGGCACGTTAAAGAGATATTCCACAATTCGGTGGTCAGCATATGGAACTCTTGCTTCCAGACTACTGTACATACTTGTTCTATCCATTCTATCTAATAATGTCTGCATAAACCATTTAATATTTAGATATGATACCTGGCGCCTTCTTTTTTGTTCTATGTTTTCAGAACTTATTAGAGGAGTCTGGTTAACTGAGGTTTTGTATTTGTCATATGAGTATGATTCCAAATCAAGTTTTAGCTTGTATTCATCAGAGAGAAAACAAGTTCGTGCCATTATATCATATGACCAGGGAAAACCGTTGGCATTTAAAAGCTCAGTGCGATAAAACCATGGATATCCGCCAAAGATTTCATCTGCACATTCTCCCGTAAGAGCAACCTTATTTTTCTTAGATACAAGTTTACAAAAATACAAAAGGGAGGATTCGACATCGGTCATGCCAGGAAAATCCTTTGCATCAACACTTTCGAAGAGTCCTGTGAACAGAGTTTCATTACTGCATTCCAGATAATTGTGGTTGGTCTGGTATTGTTTAAGCATTATATCTACATAAGGACGGTCTTGCTCCGGTTGAAATAAATTTGATTTAAAATACTTGTTGTTTTCCTCAAAATCAAATGAAAAGGTGTTTATAATTTGTCCTTGCTTTTTTAATTCGTTAGCAGCGATGGCTGTCACGATAGATGAATCAAGACCTCCGGATAAAAAAGTACAAATAGGCACGTCTGAAACAAGCTGACGTTTTATACTATCAGTTACTAAGAACCTGACTTTTTCAAGAGTTTTATTATAAGCATCTTCGTGTTCATGACTTTCAAGCTCCCAATACTTTTCATCACAGATTCCATATTGGGTGATGGTAAGATAGTGTCCGGGAATAACTTCATATATATTTTTGAATATTCCACAGCCACTTGTTCTTGCTGGTCCAATTCCAATAACTTCCTGTAAACTCTCTAAATTAATTTCAGGTTTGATGCTGGGATGACAGAAGATGGCTTTTGGTTCTGATGCAAATACAGTAAGCTGATTCCTGCAATAATAGAATAAGGGCTTTACACCAAGGCGGTCGCGGTAAAGATATAAACGCTTTTGAGCGTTATCCCATATTGCAAAAGCAAAAATTCCGTTTAAAGAGCTGACAAAGTCAGGACCATATTCCAGAAAACAATTTATGATAATTTCAGTATCTGAGGTGGTATCGAATTTATATCCTTTTGATATCAAATCTGATTTTAATTCATCAGTATTATAAATTTCGCCATTATAACAAATATAGTATTCCTGGGAATTTCTTGTTTTTTTCATTGGTTGTAAACCACCGTTTATGTCTCTGATACTGAGTCGGGCATGGGAGAGTCCTGCTGATGAGGTAAGAATTGTTCCAAATGAATCTTTGCCGCGATGAGCAAGAGTATCATGCATTTTTTTCAGAAGAGTAGTGTTGTAAATTTTTTCATTCAGCAGATTTCTTTTTAAATCACAAAATCCAGCAATTCCACACATATTTTTGCCTTTTTGATATTATATGCAAAATATTTGCTGTGGGAGAATGGAATTTAATAGTGCAAAAAAAACAGACGGAAAATCCGCCTGTTATGGTTTTTTATATAGAAAAAGTATTATTTTTTATAAAAATCAATGATTGAATCTACTTTGCTTGTCATATTGCAAAGAAGGGCATCGGCTATTACAAGTGCAGCCATTGCTTCTACAACAACAATTGCTCTTGGAACAATAATAGGGTCATGTCTTCCTTTAATGCTTATCTCGATTTCTTCATCAGACTTGTTTACAGTCTTCTGAAGTGATGCAATCGATGGAGTAGGCTTGAATGCGGCTCTGAAAATAAGTGGAGAACCATCTGTCATTCCGCCGAGTGTTCCTCCAGAATGATTTGTAGCTTTGGTAATTTTTCCATTATTCATAACAAATGCATCATTGTTTGAAAGACCGGTTGAGGCAGATACATCGAAGCCGTCACCAATTTCAAAACCCTTTACAGCACCAATCGACATAATTGCTTTTGCTAAATTTGCATCAATTTTATCAAACACAGGGTCACCTAATCCAACAGGTAAGCCGGTTACTATGCATTCGGCAATGCCGCCAGCAGAATTTCTATTGTGAAGACATTCTTCAAGATAGCTTTCAGCTTCTTGCGCTGCATCCTTATCAGGCATATAAAGTGAGTTGTTATTAATTTCATCCTTATCAAATTTAGTGCTGTCAATAGATACAGGACCGATTGATTTTGTATATGTAAGGAAGTCGATGTTCATCTGTTTTAGTAATTTTGCAGCAATTGCTCCTGCAGCAACTCGTCCGATTGTTTCACGTCCTGATGAACGTCCGCCGCCTCTGTAATCTCTAAAACCGTATTTTTCATCAAAACAAAAATCTGCATGTCCTGGTCTGTAGTAGGAAGCGATTTCACTGTAGTCTTTAGATTTCTGATTTTTATTCCATACTACCATTGATATTGGGGTACCAGTTGTTTTTCCTTCAAAAATACCTGAAAGAATTTCAACTTCATCATCCTCTTTACGTGGTGTTGTAAACTTTGACTGTCCTGGTTTTCTTCTGTTTAAATAAAGCTGAATATCCTCTTCGCATAAGGGAAGACCTGCTGGACAGCCGTCAACAACAACTCCGACACCTTTCCCATGAGATTCCCCCCACGTTGTGATTTTAAATATATTACCAAATGTAGAACCTGACATTGTGTACTCCTCATTTCTGTATAATTATTCAAATGCTTTAGGAATTATTATAGAGAAAGTTAAGTTGCCTAGTCAAGAATATTATGGTATATTTTTATGGCATATTAATTATAAGGAATAGAGGATTTTTTATATATGGCAAAATATGAGTTGTTAAAACAGGAAGGAAGAGCAAAAAGAGCAGTATTTCATACAGTTCATGGTGATATCCAGACTCCTGTATTTATGAATGTGGGAACTGTTGCTGCAATTAAAGGTGCAGTGTCTACAGATGATTTAAAAGAGATAAAGTGTCAGGTGCAGTTATCTAATACGTATCATCTTCATGTTCGTACAGGTGATAAGCTGATTAAAGAATTAGGTGGTCTTCACAAATTTATGGTCTGGGACAGACCAATTCTTACTGATTCGGGTGGATTTCAGGTTTTCTCATTAGCAGGACTTAGAAAAATCAAAGAAGAAGGAGTTCATTTCCATTCGCATATAGATGGTGCGAAAATTTTCATGGGTCCAGAGGAAAGTATGCAGATTCAATCTAATCTGGGTTCAACAATTGCAATGGCTTTTGATGAATGCGCTCCTGCTCTTGCAGACAGAAAGTATGTAGAGGATTCAGTTAGCCGCACAACAAGATGGCTTGAACGTTGTAAAACAGAAATGTCAAGACTTAACAGTCTTCCTGATACGGTAAATAGAGAACAGCTTCTTTTCGGTATTAATCAGGGGGCA
>JAXJVZ010000091.1:0-2992 GCA_036308285.1 Agathobacter sp.
TTTGTTTTGTACATCTCTTTCAATTTATTTTTTACCATTCTCTCTGTTGGCACTTTTACCACCAATGGAAATTTATCTTTATAGGCTCTTATGATTTCATTGGCAAGCATATCATTCACCACATAAGAAGATTGGTTCTTTTCTTTCAAATAATCATAAATGACTACCTGTAATTTATCCCCTATCTTCCTACTGAAAACAGATACATCTCCTACCTTGCTTTTTTCAAATTCTGTTAATCTTTTATTTCCCAATATTAGCTGATAGGAATTTTTAAATTGAGTAATCTTTGCCTTGCTTTTACTTAAAACCAATACTTTAAGAATCATATCATGTCCCATTTTCATCTTATCCAATGGTTCAACCAATTCCTTAAAATAAGAATATTTTCTTAATTCTTCAATCACTTTCTTATATTGGGAATCATCAGCCAGATAATCTGTATATACATTTTCTATGAAACTCCTATAAAATGCTTCATCACAAATAATCTGCTCTCTTAAATCCTCAATACCATCCCATATATTCTGTTGATTATATGTACAATGTTTTTCTTTCACATTATCAATCTGTATTACTTCTACAGGAACACCCATTCTTGATTCCATTTCTCTCTTCAATTCATCAATATGCCAGTAGTATTGTCTTTGAAATTGTGAGTAACTTATTAAAAACAGAACTCTTACATCCACCACAATCTTTCCATTCTGGTAACTGATACACTCTTTCAGTTCCCCCAGCGTATCTATAAGTGCCTTACACATCACTTCAATATGATTATTGTCAGCATTTTCCCTATATACCATATAATCATCCAAATGCTTATTTCCCATATTCATCTGCTTTTCTTTTTCCCTGCACTCCTGCAACGCTACCACATAACTCTGAATGGTATCTTTAAAATTTTGTGCCTGTCTGTAATTTGCTTTCACAATGGTATTGATATTAAGAAATCCCAAACCATGCAAAATAATAGGTTTTGAATCTTTACCATACTTTGTAGTTTCTGCTATTCCTGAGGGAAGAATGGAAATTCTTCTTTTTTGATTTTTACCATATCCTTGTACCTTAATAAAATACTCACCATCTGCAATACTGTTTAGCTGCTTGGTATCCTGAATTACCAGATTTTCTTTTACCACTTTAACATCCTTAAACTCACATAAAACATTATCCTTCTCATCTACAAGGGTAAGCATTGGTTTCTTCGCCTTTTGTAATACTATCCTCGCACATTCAATATGTCTTGTGTCAGTTCTTCTTGCCCTGTTTAAAAACTGCTCTATACTGTCATCACAAATATTGTTATCTGCAAACGCAGCTATCATTGTCATATTACCCGGATAATCCAGAATATTCACACCTGCTTCAATAAGTGATGTGCTTAATATTCCTTTTTTATTTTGTTCTTCTATTTTGGAATACTCCACTAAATCCTTGTAAATATCTGTATTCTTATCTTCACTTGTAAGTCTTACATAACCTGGATTCGCATCCATAATTTCCTGTATCATTTTTTGTCATTCAATCTTACCAGCGGAAACTCCTTTGATAAATCCAACTGTTTCAGATAAGTTACAACATCATCAGTCTGTATAATTTCAATTCTATCCATTGCAGGCTTAATTTCCGGACTATATAGCTCTACAATTTTATCTGCTCTAAATAATGACATTGCCTGTGCTGTAGCAGTTGTCAGTAAAATGCTGTCAAACACATTTTCTTCAATGCTCTTTATGATATTACTGATTGCATCCTTACGAAAAACATTGTGCATAACAAGGATATGACTCTCATCAATAATCAGATAAAACTTACTCTTCTTATTTATGGATTTCTGATATTCAACATAATATTTTATGTCTGCTATTTTCTCATAAGTGGTTGCAATTATCTGTGCATCCTCCATTTCAAATTCATCCCCACCAATCAAAGTCTTAACCCCCGGCATTCTTCCCTGTTGTAATGCCAACATTCTCCAAGGGAGTGCTAAGATAACTTTTGCATCCTTATCATTTGACACAATATATTCTGCTCTTTCTATCAAAGACCTTGATTTCCCTGTTCCTGTTGGTGCAATCATAAGTTTGATGCCTTTTTCAGTAATCAGTTTATCAATAAGCTGTTCATTCTTTTTATTATCCAAAATATATCTCTTAAAATAATGTGTTTTTACATCCTTACAATGAAAACCATCGTTATTGTAAAATATCTTTCTTATTACCTCGCCCTTTTGGGCAACTTCACTTCCTTGTAACTTCATAAAACATTTTTCTCCTTACCAAGTGGGATAAGACTGTTTACACAGTCTCAATCCCTAAAAATTCAAGTTATATTTCACTTACAGCACTATCACCGCAACCTCTTTCACCTTTTATGATTTCCTCTTTATAAATATCATCCACAAGTTTCTGAAATTCATTGCTAAGTACCTTATTATCCGTTGCCTTAAAATCTTCCAAAAATAATTCTTCTATATCTGTTATAACAGGAGCAATGACCTCCGCTGGTCTTTTATGGTCGCTATCCCCAATATATTTAGTTCTAAGCATATGGATTCTTTCATCTTCATCTACATCCACAAACAAGCCATTGTCTGTTGTATGGATTTCAAATTCACCATCTGCATAAAATGAAATTTTATAATCCTTTCGTAAAACTTCCCAATCCAAATCTGAATTGCTGTTTGAGTATCTTACATTCGATAAGCCATTTATAGATTCCAGCAAATATTCAAAATCAACACCTGTTATGTCAATGGCATACACAAACACAATCATATTTTTCATATCAAGTCTTATTGTAAAACCATAGCCTTCATCATAGAAACAGCCATTTCTTAAATAGTCCTTGTATTTATTATACACAGTATAGAAAATGTCCTCTTTTGTTGTCATTAGAGATATGCCTGTAAGCATATATTCAAATTCTTGTATCATTCTACTCCTTTCTCCCTTGTGGGGATGGAGTTCCGGAGAACTCCATCAAAAAA
>JAXJVZ010000092.1:0-1616 GCA_036308285.1 Agathobacter sp.
AAACCGCACGATAAATCGTGCTTTACCGCTACTACGTAGCTAATTTTGCTCATATATGGGGCGGTGACTCTATTCGAGCCACCTTGGAATAAGATAAACTGCTACTTACATGCAAGCATGACATATCTGTTTACCTTATTCTAAGGGGTTCTGAATAGTTTTCTATAAACTAAAATTCAAGATTAATAACATCCGAATCAAAAATATCATCCCATGTTTCCAGGTTGAAAATATTGAAATACAATTCTATATTACTGATATCTGTTATAGAATTTTCTTCAAGATCACTGTCAAAAAACTGTACTGCACTAATAGCTTTTTTACCAGCAACAATGTCCTCAGACATCAAGGATTCCACCATAAATCCATTCACAGAAACATCATTTGCCTGGATTGTTACATTCTGGTCTGAGTTATTTTCTATGTAAAGAATTAAACCTGGTCCCCAGAAAGAATCTTCTGTCGAAAGTCCCTTTCCGACAATCTTAATTCCATTACTGTCAACTAATACCTCTCCCGAATCATCATATGTCTGGCTATAACTTCCCGCGATTGATGTGTCAATTTTAATAACATCTGACTTTACAATGTCATCCCATGAATCAGTATCAAAAATATTAAAACTAAACTCCATGGTTGCAATGCTTTCGATTCCACATTCCTTAAGTCCTGAAGTCTCGAAGGTTAATGAATCATTTGCCTTCTTACCCGAAGCAACATCTGTAGACATAAGTGTTGACACCATATATCCGTTTACATTAGCATTTTCAGCCTGGACTGTAACATTCTGACCTGAATTATTCTCAATCAAAAGCTTAAGATCTGTTCCAAATAATCCATCGTCTAACTCCAATGCCGTAATTTTGATATCGTTTGCCTCGAACAATACCTGTTCTTCAATTGAAGCATCTGTTGCATTAGTATCACTCTTATCAGAACTGTCCTTAGAATCGGCATCATCGGCATCATCCACATCATCCGCACTGTCCTTTCCAGACGAAACGCTTTTGATTCCTTTTTCGGTTCCCATATCTGAACCAGAACATCCAAGCATCATGGTCGACAAAACTGATAGACTTAATAAAGCTGCTATTATTCCTTTTCTTCTCCTCATATATCTTTTGTACCTCCTCGGATTATTTTGTTAGTGCTTATATACTAATTATATCCAATTCAAAATAATCCGTTGCCCCCGCAGAGGTGGTAATTTTTCAGTCCTGCACACCACTTGTTCGTAAAGACTCAAAACCATTTGCCTTAAGCAACTCATTCACATCGATAATTGTCCCTGGTCTTTCATTAAAAATAATCATAAGAAATGCATCTCTTGGAATCTTAGCATACAACTCCGGCATCTCATACTTTTTTAATGCTCTTTGGGTTTCCTCAAGTGACAGTTCGGCCGCATAGCAGATTCTTAGGATAACATCTCTTTGCTTGGTATGCTTTTGGCCTGATAAAAGTTTATATCCATATCTTTCCGGGATATCAGCCTTAAGGAAAACAGTCTGCTGCTTTATCTTTTTCTGGCACAGGATGTCCTTTATATAAACATAGAATGAATCCTTGTCCAAGTTCATGCTTTGCTTATTCTCATTACAATACTTATCAAACTC
>JAXJVZ010000093.1:0-3253 GCA_036308285.1 Agathobacter sp.
TCTGGTTTAACGTTACAATACTGTGCTACTAATTTTTTAAATTCCATTTTGTTATCCATTTTATATTCCTCCTAGCCAATGGCTTAAACTGCATCCATAATCTCGCCGATTGTCATATCCGGTTCTGCGATTCCTTTGAAAAGAATACGCATCATGTAGTAATAAAGAAGCTCCATATCATGCTCCTCTAATTCAACTGTCTGGTAGTGGTATGAGAAGCATGTGCTTCCATCCTCTGTATGAGAAACAGTAAGATACATCTTCTTAGTAGCAGCACCGTTTGCAAACCATTTTGAATGCTGCTCTATATGCTCAAGATGTGGGTTGTCCATCTTAACTGTCATTGGCTGATATGTAAGATAACAGCTCTCATATGTAGTATGCTCAGGTGTGTTATAACGTCTTCTCATCTCCTCTTCGATAAGAGCCGGGTCATAATTGCTGTGCATATAAATCTTATTCTGAATATTCTGAATCTCATAAGCTGCAGATAAGAAATCAGTATCTGGTGAGATTACTGTACGACAAGGGAACATAATTGTACGGCTTCCACCTGATGTCCACTCGTCATGTGTAGAACGTCTTGAAATAAAGTTCTGTATTGTGATATCTTCCTGTCCGTTATTTGCTTTTGAAAGATAAGTTCTGATTCCAAGCAAAAGCAGGTTTGTCATCGAAAGCTGATGATTTGTACAGAAATCCATAAGGTTCTTTGTTGCAAATGGGTCAAGATAATAATCCTTGACAGCTACAAATGTATTTACAAGATCTACATCACAAGCTCTAAGATTTGGATTATTATGACGCTTTCTTGCAGCCTCAAGTACTGATGGTCCCTGAATATCTGAGTACAATGGCTCTCCTAATGCATCAAGCTGGTCATCCCAGAATTTCTTATCCTTGGCAAATCTCTTCTCGTTTGTTGCCTTTGCAATATCTTTCTGAAGTACCATCTCAAAATCTGCAAGATCCTGTGGATATGGCGAGCCAAATCTGTAATGTGTATAAAGCTGCATAAGGTCATTTATCATTACAATAAGTCCGCATGAATCAATAAGTCTGTGATCCATGTGAATGAAAAATCCATTAAATCCATCTGGAAGCTTCATCATTGTCACATCACACAATGGAATGTCATCTCCATCAAATGTCTGATATGCCCACTGCTGCATTGTATTGTCAGCTTCCTCCATTGTCATTCCTGAAAGGTCCTTTATTGGAATATCTCTTGAATCTCTATCTACTATGTACTGCATTACCTGTCCATTCTCATCAGGCTTTGTAAAACGCAGTCTCATACATCCAGAACGCTCAAACTCAAGCTGAATACATTTTTTAAGAAGACCAAAATCAAGTTCTGCCTTAAGTGATGCAATTACACTTACACCAGAAACCTGCTGTGTCTTGTAATTAAGTATCCAGTTATGGTGCATCTTCTGTGCTGCTACCAATGGGTAATAATCTCTCATATCTTCCTCCGATTTCATACATACAACATGTTTACTCGTTGTGACCATAACAAAATTTTAAGGACAAATCTATAGTTTTTTGAGTTAACAAACACTTTACATAAAATTAACCAACACTTATCAAACACTTTACATAAATTTGTTTTGTAAATTTCCGTAAAAATTATCGGGGCAAAATAACTTGCCCCGATGACTCTTAAAAACATTATGAATTTTTTCTTCTTTTGCCTGCAGCAAGTATTGTAACGATACCCATTAAAATTATACTAAGCCATATCACACTGTCTGTATTATCGCCTGTCTTAACTGCTGTATTCTTATTGCTTTCTGTTGTTGGTACCGGTGTT
The DNA here is from genome assembly GCA_036308285.1 of Agathobacter sp. Taxonomy (GTDB): domain Bacteria; phylum Bacillota; class Clostridia; order Lachnospirales; family Lachnospiraceae; genus Roseburia. Next base: position 1,817 of record JAXJVZ010000093.1, read on the forward strand.
ATGGCAGTTTGCGTTCCTGATGAATTTGCTGGCTTTGCAGGTTCAGCTGGTTTCACTGGTTTTGCTGGATCAGCTGGTTTTACTTCTTCAGGTTTTGATTCTGATTCTGGAATAGAAACTTTAACCGTAACGGCTTTTGCAACTGATCCATCTTCTGTCCTGATGGTAATTGTAGCTGTTCCGTTTGAAACTGCTGTTACTTTACCAGTTGAGTCGACTTTTGCAATCTTCTCATCACTTGATGTGAAGGTTACTGTCTGGTTCGCATCCCCTTCTGGTGTTACTGTTACGTTAAGCTGTGCTGTTTCATTTTTACCCATGACAATTCCGCTTTCCTGTGAAGGGTCAAGCTTAATATCCATTTTCTCATCACTATATGCTATCGCATAAGTTGAGAATCGATCTGTCATAAAAATGATTTCGCCTGTTTTATGATTGAATTTACAGTTAATAGTATCCACAACATCATCATGATATCTCAGGATACAGTATTTTCTTGCAACGCCCTTCTTATTAATCAAAAGTTCTGTTGGGAGCTTGATTTTCACTTCAATATCTATACCTGGTTTATGTATTATCTCAGCCTTTGCATCTCCAAGCTTCTTGAATAATGATAAATCAATGTATTCAATACTAAATTCTTTACCAAGCCGATCTTTAGCCACAGCTTCTATTTCACTTTTTCCAGCCACTGGTATGTCTATTTCTTTTTTCTTTGAAATTGAAAGAAATACCTTTGCATCTTTTCCTAGTTCAATTTTTGATTTATCCAGCTCTGTGAAAATTCCTGATGCCTTTAGTAAATCAACTTTACTATTAATAAGTTCCGCTCTGTCTACTGGAGCATCAGCTGTAACCTCAACGTCCTTTTCAAGATTTGCACTAGTTGTGTCATCTACTGGTTTTCCTGTTGCATCAATAGTAACAAATTTCTTGGTTTCGCATCCATTCTTACAGGTGGTTTCCTTCATTCCTTCTTCCGTGTCTGTGGCTTCTTTTAATACTGTCCACTCTCCTGAGAAGTCATGTCCTGTTGCTTCAATTGTTGTGCTTTCCTTTACAGCATCGCAATTCCTGCAGTGGATTGATTTACTTCCTTCCTCTGTGCAGGTTGGAGCCTTATCTACTGTGTAATCTTTCTTCCAGTCGTGTCCTGTTGGATCTACTTCTGCTGTTTCGATGTGTCCACATACTGCACATTCTCTCTTCTTGCTTCCCTTGTCTGTGCAGCCTGGAGACTTAACTGTTTCCCAATCACCATAGCTGTGTCTTAATGCAGCTACTGTCTCCTGGGCTTTTATTACTGTGTTACATACTAAGCAGTGACTTCCTTCTGTCTTTCCTGCTGTTGTACAAGTTGCTGGTACTGCATTATCTTTTACAACTGTATGACCTGTTGCGGCTGCAGTCTGCACCTTAATCTTTGTCTGCTTTGCA
>JAXJVZ010000094.1:0-6281 GCA_036308285.1 Agathobacter sp.
CCTTTTATTTTTGCAGTTCATTGTTTGACGATAAAATCTGCCTATGTTATAATGCTTAAGAATGTATAAGTGCGTCCATTAAAAGGAGAGCGTATGATAAACGAAGAGAAAGTTAAAGAGCTTTTTGAGTTAGCAAAATCAGATGCTAATGAAGAAAAGTTAAAAAAAGATTCCAGAAATTATTACAGATGGGATTATTTATGGAAAGAAGCAATAATAAGTTTTTTTACAGGAACATTTGCCTATTTAATCATGGTGTTGCTGTGGGGATTGTATAATCTGGAGGATATGCTGGAAAGACTTAAGAGCATGGATTTTACCTCAATTGGCACGACTATAGTTATGCTGTATATTGCCTTTATATTCATATACGAATTCATAACATTAATTGTATACACATATAGATACAAATTGGGGAGAATTCGTTTACGCAAATATGGGGAGCATCTTAAGAAGCTGAATCAGATTTATAATCGTGAAGAAAAGCTGAGACGCTAGGAGGATTTATGACTAAGTTATTAGAAATTAAGGATAAAATAGTTAAATTTTATAGCAACTATGAGATATATGTTAACATCGTTTTTAAGTTTATAGTTGCATTTACGGCATTTGAGATGATAAATCTTAATGTTGGTTATTTCGCGAAAACAAGCAATCTTACGGTTGCACTGGTGCTGGCATTGTTTTGCTCATTATTGCCGACAAACGCAATTATTATTTTTTCGGGAATTCTAATTATATTAGACATGTACGCACTTTCGATAGAGGTTGCGGCCATTGCAATTTTACTTTTTGCATTAATTTATCTGGTATATTTCAGATTTTCTCCAAAGGATGGATATATTGGAGTACTTACTACTATTTTATGCAGATTAAATATTCCATTCATCATGCCAATAGCTGTTGGACTTCTTAAGAATTTACAGTCAGCTGTAGCTGTTGTGTGCGGAACGGTTGTTTATTTCTTCCTTTATGGAATAAAACGCAGTGCTACAGAGCTTACAGTCGCAACAGGGGCTGAAAAGACAGAAAATGCGTCAAAGTTTAATGTGACAATCGGACAGCTTTTAGGTAACAAGGAGATGTATCTTGTTATCCTGGTATTTGTTCTTACAATAATTGTCGTTTGGGGCGTGAGAAAACTCAAAGCAGATCATGCATGGACAATTGCAATTGTATTAGGAACTCTTATTCAGCTTGCAGCACTTATTATAGGTTATGTTGTTCTTGGAATTTCAGGTAGGACAGTGATGCTTATTATTGGTAATGCTGTTTCATTGCTTGGCGGATTTGTTCTTGAATTCTGGTTTATGAATCTGGATTATTCAAGAACTGAGCGTGTTCAGTTTGAAGATGATGAGTATTATTATTATGTAAAGGCTGTTCCAAAGAAAATGGTTGCATCTGGAGAGAAAACCGTTAAACATTTTGGTAATACAGGAAGTCTGGGCAAGGTTATTGATAAAAGGAATATGAATACATCTATTGTTAATGAAGAGACAAGTAAGAAGGTTATTGCCCAGGAACTTGAAATTGATGAGGATTTATTAGATTAATTAGTTTTATTGTTATTAAGGAGACATGATGCAAAGTTTTGCAGGAATGCTTGGGAATTTTAAAGAAAATCTAACTACATATATTGGATTTCCAAATGTTGAATTTGGCATCGTTGACCTTTTGGAAATCATTATTCTTTCAGTTTTGTTTTATGAAGTGCTGATATGGATAAAGACTACAAGAGCATGGAATCTATTTAAAGGAATCCTTACTATTCTTGTCTTTGTAATGCTTGCTGCAATTTTGCAGATGAATACTATTTTCTGGCTCGCAAAGAATACATTTAGTGTTGGTCTTATTGCTCTTGTTGTAATTTTCCAGCCAGAGCTTCGCCATGCTCTTGAGAACATTGGTGGAAAGCGTTTTTTTGGAAAGTTTATCGATTTTGGAAGAAATGATTCGGATAAGTTCTCGGATAAAACAATAGATGAGCTTGTTAAATCATGCTATTCAATGGGTAAGGTTAAGACAGGAGCACTCATAGTAATTGAGGATGAAATAAGTCTTGATGAGTATATCAGAACCGGAATTGAAGTTGATGCTGTAATTACAAGTCAGCTTATTATTAACATTTTTGAGAAGAATACTCCGCTTCATGATGGGGCAATTATTGTAAGGGAAGACAGGATTGTTTCTGCAACCTGCTATCTGCCACTGTCTGACAGTACCTTCCTGTCTAAGGATTTAGGTACCAGACACAGGGCAGCTGTTGGCGTGAGTGAGGTTAGTGACTCGCTTACAATAGTAGTATCTGAGGAAACCGGAAAGGTTTCTATTGCAAGTCATGGTCAGATTTATCATGATGTAGATGCTGATTTCCTTAGGGAACAGCTTCATTATCTACAGAACAGACATCACGAAGTGACTAAATTAGAACTGTTAAGAAGGAGGTTTAAGAATGGCAAAAAAAATTCTAAAAGCTCTGACAAATAATTTTGGGTTTAAACTTCTTGCAGTTGTTTTTGCATTTACATTATGGCTTGTAGTATATAACATAGATGATCCTAATAAAACAAAAACTTTTACAGCTACAGTTACTGTTGATAATGCTAAAGTTATTACTGAGATGAACAAGTGCTATGAGGTCGAAAATAATAGTAATTATGTGTCTTTTGCTGTTACAGCTAAAAGCAGTGTTATAAAAGAGCTTGAGGATAGTGATTTTGTGGCAACAGCAGATATGAATAATATTGTTGTTAATGAAGACGGACAGTCTGCAACAGTCAGAATTGATATTGCAAGCAGAAAGTACAGTAATTCTATTAAGTTTTCAAGCGGAACAAAATATTTAAATTTAAAGCTTGAAGACTTAATGAGTAAGCAGTTTGTAGTTGGCGCAAATGCTAATGGTACAGTTGCAAAAGGCTATGCGCTTGGGGAAGTGGCAGTTACAAGTCCTACAGTGCTTAAGGTATCTGGACCGGAATCTATTGTTGAAAAAATTGATTCGGTAGTTGCCTCAATTGATGTATCCGGTATGACAATGAGCATGACAGATAATGCTGTTCCTAAGCTTTATGATAAGGACGGAAATGAAATTGCAACTACACGTCTTGTACTTAGTGCAGATTCGGTAACTATTTCAGCAGAAATTCTGGGTACAAAGAAGGTTGCAATTAATTTCACAACAACTGGAAGGCCTATGGGAAATAATAGTGTTATGGAAGTGACTGGAACACCTTCGCATATTCAGGTGAAGGGTAATGCTACAGCCCTTAATCAGCTTACGAGTATTGATGTTGAACCAATAAATGTCAGTGGTGCGAATTCGGATATAACTACAAGTATTGATATTACAGAGTATCTGCCGGAGGGTGTGTCTCTTGTTAATTCGGATGAAGCAAAGGTGTCTGTTGTTGTAAAAATTGAGACATACAATACAACAAGTCTGACATTGCCAACCAACAACATTACTGTTAATGGTCTGGATGAAGATAGTATATGTTCATTTTCTAATAGTAATATTAGTATTCAGGTCAGTGGTAATTCGACGGATTTGGGTAAGCTTTCATCATCTAATCTTAAAGGGACAATTGATGTATCAGGATTGTCAGCAGGAACACATATGGTCAAGGTTGGAATAAGCTTAGATAGTGGAGTATATACCTGGAATGATGTTTCGGCTGAGGTTACTATTACCAAAAAGAATGTCAATAATTCAGATAATGATAGCGATTTGAATGATAATAGTTCGAATAATACCAACAATGGTACTGATGGTGGAAATCAGGATTCTGCGGAATAGTGTTTTATAAAGGAGAAAATAAATGGGAAGAATGTTTGGAACTGACGGAGTTAGAGGCGTTGCAGGAACAGAGTTAACAATTGAACTTGCGATGAAATTAGGTCAGGCAGGTGCTTATGTTTTGACAAAGGAAAAAGAGCACAAGCCTACAATTATTGTGGGTTGTGATACAAGAATTTCGGGAGGCATGCTTGCAAATGCACTTATGGCTGGTATTTGTTCAGTTGGTGCAAATGCAATTTATGTTGGGGTTGCTCCAACTCCTGCCATTGCATATCTTACAAGAAAGCATAAAGTCGATGCTGGTGTGGTTATCTCTGCGTCACATAATCCTATGGAATTTAATGGAATTAAATTTTTTGACGGAGAGGGATATAAGCTATCAGATTCATTAGAGGACGAGATAGAAGCGCTCATTAAAAATGAGATGGATGATGTAGTGTTTCCGATAGGACCGGGAATTGGAAGAATAGATTATCGATTTGACATTGTTGATGAGTATGTAGAATATGAGAAAAAGACAGTTCCTGTTGATTTGTCTTCACTTAAGATTGTTGTAGACTGTGCAGAAGGAGCGAGTTATTACACCTCGGTAAAGACACTCGAGGATCTTGGAGCAAATATAATTGCAATTCACACAGAGCCAGATGGGACAAATATTAATGCAAACTGTGGCTCTACACATATGGCTGAGTTAAAGGCGAGAGTCGTATCTGAAAAGGCTAATGTCGGTATTGCTTTTGATGGAGACGCAGATAGAATGCTTGCAGTTGATGAGAATGGTGAGCTTGTTGATGGCGACCAGATTATGGCTATCATTGGAAATCACTTCAAGGAAAAAGGTAAGCTGGCAAAGGATACAATTGTTGTTACAGTAATGACAAACCTTGGTTTTTCTATTATGGGAAAAGAAAAGGGTATTAATATTGAGAAAACTAAAGTTGGTGACAGATATGTTCTCGAGAACATGAGAGAGAATGGATATAATCTTGGTGGAGAGCAGTCTGGTCATGTAATCTTTTTAGATGACAACACTACTGGTGATGGATTGCTTTCTGCCTTACATTTACTTGATGTAATGGTTGATACAGGAAAGCCTTTATCAGAGCTTGCTGATGTTATGCAGGTTCTTCCACAGGCGCTTGTTAATGCAAAGGTTCCAAATCATAAGAAAGAAAGTTATATGGAATATTCTGAGATTGCTGAAGCAATAGAATTGCTTGAGGCAAGATTTGCGGGTGAAGGAAGAGTTCTTATTCGTCCTTCTGGTACAGAACCGCTTGTTCGTGTAATGATTGAGGGCAAGGACCAGAAAGTTATTGAAGAAGAGGCTAAGAAGCTCGCTAAACTTATTACCAGTGTAATGCTATAGGAGGAAATATGGTTTCGCAGAAGGTTACGATAGTTAATCCGACCGGACTGCATTTGCGCCCGGCGGGCAATTTGTGTAACGAAGCAATTAAATATAGTTGTAAAGTTTTATTTGAGAAAGATGGTAATGTTGCAAATGCGAAAAGTGTTTTGTCAGTGCTTGGAGCATGTGTAAAATCCGGAGATGAAATACTTTTGATGTGCGATGGTGAAGGGGAGAAAGAGGCCCTGGAAGCTATGGTTAAGTTTATCCAGAATGACCTTGGGGAAACTTAGAGCGAACTTTTTGGGGGGAGTGGCTGCGTCCCTGTGAATTGGCTTATGCCTTTACATGTAAGACGCGCTCTCGCTCGGAAAACAACATAGCGGTACTAAATTCGCACGGAGCTTTCAGCTTGTGCTCATTAAGTGCCTATGTTGTGTTAACGGTCTTTCATGTAAAGGCATAAGCCAATTCACAGGGACGCAGATGTAGGTTGTGCGAAGAGGTTGTAATGGTTAGATTATGCAAAGAGCTTGAAGATATAAGGTAGCGTTGATAGTAAACGTGTCTATAGATTATCTTTGATGAATATAATCTATAGATAATTTAATATTTGTAGAATGATTTAAATAAATATTTATATAATACTAGAAATGAAATCTAAATTGAGTTAGTATATATGTCATATATTGTAATATTGTACTATTATTTATAGATTGTTTTTGTAATGTTATCTCATATGATTTAATATGCGCGATATATATGTATATGTGTGATATATATGTATATGTGTGATATATATGTATATGTGATATATATGTATATGTGATATATATGTATGATATAAATGAATGTGTGATATGTATGTATATGTGATGTGTATGTATGAGATATAAGTTTTGGTGAGATATGTAATTATTAAGTGAGTATATATGATTGCATATTCATGAGGTATGTTTTGTGAGATAAAAACCTCAGTTGGGTTGCAGGAACGCGTACAAGAAGAGGTCGGCAGGGCTGACGCGCATTCTGTAGCAATAACGCCAAGGTGTTATTGAAGTTTATAAATTAGGTAGTTGCGCATGTTTTTTCGTGCGTTTATACATATAAGAATATAGAAGGAGA
>JAXJVZ010000095.1:0-4883 GCA_036308285.1 Agathobacter sp.
CTAAACACTCCTCAAAGTATGGTGTAAGCTCCTTAACATGCTCTGTAAGAGACAATTTCTCAAACTCGTCAAACACTGCCGAAACAGCAGCTCCGACAAATGGATTTCCACCATATGTTGTTCCATGATCTCCAGGAACTAATGACATATCAGCAACCTTCTGTGTCATAAGGAATGCACCTACCGGAACACCACAACCTAATGCCTTTGCTGTTGTCATGATATCAGGCTTTACACCATATGTCTGCCATGCAAACATCTCGCCGCAACGTCCCATACCACACTGAATCTCATCAAGAATCAAAAGAATATCCTTCTCATCACAAAGCTTTCTTACACCTTCCAAAAATTCCTGTGTTGCAGGATAAATTCCACCTTCACCCTGTACTGTCTCAAAAAGTATTGCACAGGTTTTATCAGTAACTAAAGCCTTAACACTCTCTAAATCATTAAATTCAGCGAATTTAACCCCTGGCATAAGAGGCTCAAACGGCTCCTGATAATGGGAATTTCCTGTTACAGAAAGAGCACCTATACTTCTTCCGTGGAAAGAGTGATTCATAGCAATAATTTCATGACCCGAATGACCATCTCTTGTAAAAGCATACTTCTTTGCTGCTTTAATAGCACCCTCGATTGCCTCTGTTCCACTGTTTGTAAAGAATACCCTGTCCATCTTACTTGCTGCAAGAAGCTTTCCTGCCGCATCAATCACTGGTGGATTATAATACAAATTTGATGTGTGGAGTAAGAGGTCTGTCTGCTTTTTTAATGCATTTTTATAAGCCTCATTACTATATCCTAATGCACATACTGCAATCCCTGCAGCAAAATCTAAATATGAATTTCCATCTGTATCATAAAGATGAACACCCTCACCTTTTTCTAATACTAACTGAAAACGATTATATGTATGTAAAAGTTCTTTTTCTGCACTATCTACATATTCCTGCTTATTCATTATAAAATTTCTCCCCTTTATCATCTAAAATAGCTGTACCAATTCCCTTATTTGTAAAGATTTCAAGTAATAAACAATGGGCAATTCTTCCATCAAGAATATGCACTCTCGATACACCATTTTCTATTGCATCAATACAGTTGTTAAGCTTTGGAAGCATTCCTCCACCAATAAATCCATCTGTAATAAGCTCTCTTGCTTCTGTTACATTAAGCTCTGAAATTAATGTTGAAGGATCCGCCGGGTCCTTGTATACTCCTTCTATATCTGTAAGGAAGGCAAGCTTTTCAGCAGCAACTGCTCTTGCAATTGCACATGCAGCATCATCTGCATTAATATTATAAGTATTAAAATCCTTATCCATTCCGATGGGACAAACTATTGGAAGGAAATCCTTCTCTAATAAATCGTATAAAATCTTAGGATCTACCTCTGTAATCTCTCCTACATATCCTATATCCTGGCCCTGCGACAGCTTCTTTTCAACCTTTAACAGTCCACCATCTTTACCACTGATACCGATTGCATTAACACCTAATTCCTGAACAAGCTTAACAAGTGATTTATTTACTTTATTAAGAACCATCTCAGCAACTTCCATTGTTGCCTCATCAGTAACTCTAAGACCATTGATAAAGTTCGGCTCCATACCAACCTTCTCAACCCATCTGCTGATTTCCTTTCCACCACCATGTACGATGATTGGCTTAAATCCGACAAGTTTAAGAAGTGTAACATCCTGAATCACATGCTGCTTAAGCTCCTCATCTACCATTGCAGATCCGCCGTATTTTACAACGATAATTTTACGGTTAAATCTCTGAATATAAGGAAGTGCCTCAATAAGCACCTGGGCTTTTTCTAATACCTGTTCCATATTTTTATCATCCATTGTACTTTTCCACCTTTATGCATTAAATTTTGTTATATTATCTTCATTCAAAGTAAAATCATAATAGTTTAAATCATCTCTAAAAGTCCAGCCTTCTTCCTTCCAGAAATTATTGCCAAGCTCGTTTGATTTAAAAGCTATAATGTTAACTTTGTTAATTTGTTCTGCCTGTAAAGCTCGCATACATGCAACTGCCATGCTCTTACCAATTCCATTTTTACGATAAGATTCACTAACACATACATGATACATACAGCCACGTCTTCCATCATGTCCACAAAGTATTGCACCAACAATTTTACCATCCGAAACGGCCACAACACTTGTATATGGATTTCTCTTTAAAAAACGAGTAATTCCTTCCTTGGAATCATCTATTGATCTTATTCCAAAACCATGTATTCCCATCCAAAGGTTATATACTTCATCATAATCCTCCGGAAGCATGGTCCTGATTTCGTACGTTATTGCCAATATGTCACCTCAAATTCTATGGGAACATAGGAACCATGTTAAGTCCCTCTGCCTCATCAAATCCAAATAAAAGATTCATATTCTGAACAGCCTGTCCTGCAGCACCTTTAACAAGATTATCAAGAGCTCCCATCATTACAATTCTTCCTGTTCTCTCATCTATAACAAAATTGATATCAACATAATTACTTCCCTCAACCCACTTTGTCTCCGGGCATACGCCCTTTTTAAGAACTCTTACGAATTTTTCATTTGCATAATATTTATCATAAATTGCTTTTATTTCATCATATGTTGGATATGTACCATCTGCCTTCTTATTAAGAGTTGCATACTCTGTTGCAAGAATTCCTCTGTTCATTGGAACAAGGTGTGGGGTGAAATTAATAAAAATTTCTTTTCCACATGCATATCCTAACTGCTCTTCAATTTCAGGAGTATGTCTATGTGAGGTTACACCATATGCTTTTATACTTTCATTAACCTCACAGAAAAGGTTTGGAGTCTTTGCTCCTCTTCCTGCACCTGATGTTCCAGACTTTGCATCAACGATAAGTGTATCAGGATCAATAATTCCTTCTTTTACTAAAGGATAAGCTGTAAGAATAGAACAAGTTGTATAACATCCAGGATTTGCAATAAGTCTTGTATCCTTAGTTACCTTATCTCTATTAATCTCACAAAGACCATAAACTGCTTCCTCAATAAACTGAGGGCTCTTATGCTCAATCTTATACCATTTCTCATATGTAGCAACATCCTTAATTCTAAAGTCTGCTGATAAATCTACTATCTTAACCTGATTTAGAATTTCTTCACTTAAAACTCCTGCCAGAAATCCCTGAGGTGTTGCTGTAAAAATTACATCAACCTCTTTTGCTAACTCGTCCATATTGTCATCCATACATTTTGCATCAACAATCTGGAACAAATTACTGTATACATCTGCATAATCCTGATCAACATAGCTTCTTGATCCGTACCATGCAATCTCTACCTCTTTATGATTCATAAGAATACGAACAAGCTCTGCTCCTGCGTATCCTGTTGCTCCAATAATTCCTGCTTTAATCATAATATTTCCTCATTTCCTTTTTAAAGATTAACTATATACTATATTAGTCCATGATTTTAAATCAGTAAAGAGAAAAAATATACAATTTTTTGTATATTTATACATTTTTCATGTATATTTTTTCACTTGCAATATATTTATTTATGTTATATATTAAATCTAGCAAAAAAATCCTAACAAGGGATAAATTACATATAGAAAGGAACTTAATATCATGAAAGAAAAAGTTATTCTTGCTTATTCAGGCGGACTTGATACTACAGCTATCATTCCATGGCTCAAAGAGAACTATGACTACGAAGTAATTTGCTGCTGTATCGACTGTGGACAGGGTGAGGAGCTCGATGGACTTGAGGAGCGTGCAAAATACTCTGGAGCTTCTAAATTATATATCGAAGATATCACAGATGAGTTCTGTGATGAGTACATTGTACCTTGTGTACAGGCTGGTGCAGTTTACGAGAACAAGTACTTACTTGGAACATCAATGGCTCGTCCTGGAATCGCTAAGAGATTAGTTGAAATTGCCAGAAAAGAAGGTGCTACTGCTATCTGCCACGGAGCAACAGGAAAAGGAAATGACCAAATTCGTTTCGAGCTTGGTATCAAGGCTTTAGCTCCAGATCTTAAGATTATCGCTGCATGGCGTGAAGATGCATGGACAATGCAGTCTCGTGAAGAAGAAATAGAATACTGTAAGGCACATGGAATCGATCTTCCATTCTCTGCAGACCAGAGCTACAGCCGCGATCGTAACTTATGGCATATCAGCCACGAAGGACTTGAACTTGAGGATCCAGCAAATGAGCCAAACTATGATCATCTTCTTGTTCTTGGTGTTTCTCCAGAAAAGGCTCCGGATGAGGGTGAATATGTTACAATGACATTCGAAAAGGGTGTTCCAAAGTCAGTTAACGGAAAAGAAATGAAGGTTTCTGATATTATCCGTGAGCTTAACCGCCTTGGTGGAAAGCACGGAGTTGGTATCGTAGATATCGTTGAGAACCGTGTAGTTGGTATGAAGTCACGTGGTGTATACGAGACTCCTGGTGGAACAATCCTTATGGAAGCACATGACCAGTTAGAAGAATTAGTTCTTGACCGTGCTACAATGGAAGTTAAGAAGGATATGGGTAACAAGCTTGCTCAGATCGTATACGAAGGAAAATGGTTCACACCACTCCGTGAGGCAGTTCAGGCATTCGTAGAGTCTACACAGGAATATGTTACCGGAGAAGTTAAGTTCAAGCTTTACAAAGGAAATATCATCAAAGCCGGAACAACATCACCATACTCTCTCTACAGTGAGTCACTTGCAAGCTTCACAACTGGTGATCTTTATGACCATCATGATGCAGAAGGCTTCATTACATTATTCGGACTTCCACTTAAGGTTCGCGCAATGAAGATGCAGGAATTAAACAATAAGTAATTACTCCAATAACTATAAAACCCAGATGAAATTTTCATCTGGGTTTTAC
>JAXJVZ010000096.1:0-4724 GCA_036308285.1 Agathobacter sp.
AGTCCAGTCCCAGTTCACCTATGGCAACAACAGTCTCTTTTCCTGACAATTCTGCAATTGCTTTTCTTCTCTTCCATGGTGTATAGGGAGTCCTTGTCGGATGAACACCCACTGCCGGCAGGATAAAATCGGGATATTTGCTGTTTAATGCAAGTATTTTCTCATTTGATTCAAATTCAATACCCGGTGTTATCTTCCGACATATTTGCACTCCTTACTTTGTCATTTGTACCCAAAAGGGTAACTCTCTGTATCAATCCAACGCCCTTACCTTCCTATAAAAAGTTGACTTAGAACCAATTTTTGTCCTTCTCATCGCTTCCTCTACAGTAATCAGCCCATCTTTAAGTTCTTGATTCACTTGACGAAGTACTTTTTCATCCACTTCTATCGGCTTTCTGCCGGTGTACTTTCCATCCTTCTTAGCCTGTTCAATTCCATCTCTTCTATTAGCTGCATATTCACGTCTTGCAATAATTCTTTGTGTCACTACAACAGGAACCATTGCTGCTCGTGTCATTGTATCAACCAATACTTGATCACTTTTACTGATGATATCCACACCATTCGTTATTACTGTAAATATTCCATCGGCAAATCCTGATGTTGTATCTGCGATTGCTTCCATAGACTCCACAATAATCTTATCTCCATATTGTAATGCAGATAACATTCCCGTAGTAAATTCTTCCATAACTTGTGATACTCGTCTTCTTTCTACAATCAGATTATCATTCGCTGCTCGCATTGTAGTTCTAAGCAGCCATTCAAAGCGATCGTAATAATCCAATCCAACCGACTCAAGAAGCTCCCATAGGTCTTCTCTGTTTTCCGATGGAGTTCTTTCTGCAATAAAAGTTGGAATATAATTCACTCTGTAATATCGTTCTAAACGAAGGTCCATATCGATGCCTGGTATTCCCTGGAACACACTTGCTGGAAGTCCATCAATAATCTCCCAATATGGACTGATAACATACTGAAAGTTTTCCTCATCAAATTCCTGATAATCAATTTGAGCGACACTAATCTTTTCACCGCTCTTCATCACAGCCTTGATAATTCCGGAATTGATATAGGAAGGTGTCCCTGCAAGCGGTGTCGTTATTCTATTTCTAGGTTGCCAATCCGTAACTACTGCTCGCATATTCTTTCCCTCCTTTATTTCACTATTAATTCATTATACGAATTGAGCAATATCTTTTCATATCTCTGTTCAAGAATTGTTTTATAAAACTCTTTACGTTTTTTACTGATATTTTCTACTGAATCAATCAGTTTGTTAATCTTATCGAGATTAATTCTTTCAACGATTCTGACAAGCGCATTATTACACTCTTCAAAAGCCAAGCTTGATATAATTTCATAATAAGAACTTTTCTTCCCTTTATACTTCACTTGTGATGTAGGGAATTTATAAATACGCATATCTATTTCTTCCTGATTTTCAAGAACCGCTTCAATTTTTTCATCCGCATTTAGCTGTGGAAACAAACTGGATCCATTATCAAAAATAGGCGAAAGTCTATATTTATTGTCTTTTTTTATAAATCCCCAGTTGCTTCCATGACGGTCGAAATTTGCAATAAGTGCATCTATGATAAACATATCCCAAAATAAATCTATGGTTTGTGGGGCATCTGTAAGTTTTACATTATCCTGAAGCATTTCAATAATATCTTCATAGGAATACTGATATTTCTCTTTATCTTGTTCCAAAGAACTGTCTCCAACACCATTAAATGGTACAAACACTTCATCTTCGCCAAGAAAATCTTGTATTACTACTACATTTTCTCCCTTGTATGTGCCTAAAAATGTTTCTTGTGTTTCAATTCCAAGTAATGCAAAAATATGACTTCCCAAGTATTCTGAGACATGATTAAAACGCAGGCCTTCACGGGAATTCTTTTGAAACTTAACTAAATATGGCTTTTCATTTATGAGAATAGATTTTTTTCGTTCTGCTCCGGAATAATATCTGTTTCCATCTGGATATCTTGAATAATCCTTCACAATCATCACCTCAATTTTATTATATTGATCGCTTTGCGGAGTGTCAATAGGTTCATTTTTAATTTTGGCACTATTATTGTCGTTTATTCAATTCTTGCACTTATTAAATGTCAAATATAAATATTTCAACATCTAATACCCCCAAAAGTATAATTATTTCAGCATCTGATTTATGAAAAAGTACATTTTTCAATACGCAAAAAATCCGGCCAACCTCCCCTCTGGTTCAGCTGACCGGACACTGTCAAGTGCGCGCACTTTTCTATAAAAGGTAGATTTCGAACTAATTTTTGTCTGCCTTATCTAATATTTCTACCTTACAAGAATGTTTTTTTTGTTGCTTATCATAACCGATTCCAACTGCAAGAATTCTTCCCGTATATTTCGGTTCTTCACCTAATTTTCCTTTAAAACGTAAGGCATATTTCTTATCTTTGATCTGCTGGATTGCCACCTCAGGTGTATGGTTTACCTTTAACTCTAAGATAATGCAATCGGCATTTTTATTTGTCGGATAAAAAATAAAATCGGCATATCCAATACCGGACTTGTCTTCTCGTTCCACTCGGTAATTATCTCTTGCCGCCAGATATACAAGGTTCACAACCGCTGTCAATTCAGTTTCATTGTTGTAATTTAGCAATGGAACTTCTGTGTCATGCGCAAGTTCCAGAATTTTTGCCATTGTATCAGTATCTCCGGCCAATGTTGCCTTAAGCATTTTATCGGATTCTTTCGCTAATCGATACACATAGCCCAATGAAGACTCTTTCCTGAGCATATCAGTGAACTTACCCATTAACTCTTTATTTGGAATCATAACTTTTCCGTTTTCATAAGTTAAAAATCCGTATACTACCATTGCGGAGAATATTTCATCTTTTGTCTGCAGATTCATAGATGTAGCTGCATATTCCTGAATCTTTGCAGAGACAGGAATTCCCGATACCATAAGCGCCAGATCATCTCTTACATCATCAACATTATTTTCTATATAATAGAATATTTCATCATAAGGTCCGGAACTGGTCCAGTAATTACCTGTATTATTATTGGAAAGGGATAACACAATGGAACGTGGATTATATAATCTTGTCCCCGCTTGTGTATAATAGCCATCATACCAAATCTTCAAGTCATCTCTGGTAACCATTTCAGATTCTGCATTGTTCTTTATATAACGATTATACAGCTCATCTACTTCGCTATCTGTAAAACCAAAATATTCAGAAAAACGTTGTTCGTTCGTCATTGTGAATTCAGCAAACATGTTAAGTTCGGAACCACTTGAGTATTTTGCAATTGGCAGAATACCTGTCATATATACAAGTGAGATGTATGGTCTGTCTTTTAAAAGACTTCTTAAAAATTGCAAATATGATAATTTATCCTCTTCCGTAACAAAATTTTGATGAAAAATATAATCCCATTCATCAAGAACAAATATGAATTTTTCCTCATGCTTTTCCGCATGAATTTCTAAAAGGATATCCCATATTGCATGCTGCTCATTAATTGATAAATCAGGATACTCCTTCCTCAGATCATTTATTAAAACTTCCTCTATTCGATCAATATATTGTTCATATGAATTGCATTTTCTTGGCACATCATTAAACATAATATGAATAACGGTATGTTTATTCATGTGCTTTTGATAGTCCTTTTCCTGATGAATCTGTAAGGTTTCAAATATATCCTCAGCATTTCGGCCTTTTGAAAAAAATGATGCAATCAGATTTGCCATAACAGTTTTTCCAAAGCGTCTGGGTCGGGTGATGCATAAATAATTATTTCCTTCTTCCACTAATGGAAATAACTCTTTCAAGATCATTGTTTTATCGATAAAATACGGCTTTGTCGTTTCACTTTTGTATAATGTATAGGCTGTCTTACTATTCACATATATACCCATCTATGCACTCCCTTTCTTTTCCCATCTGCTTTTAGCGTGATAAGAAAGCAATTCTATATTCTGCTGGCAATTTGTCAGACGGAATATTTTATTTATTATAACAAATATCTCAGCGGATGCCTATACATGTTCGAGTTGATTTTCAGGAGAAATTATTGGCTCATATAATTCCAAACACCCTTCTGGCATTCTCCGTCGTAACCAACTCAACCTCACGTACGTCAATTCCCTTGATTTCTACAATTTTCATTGCCACCTCAGGAATGATCAAACTTGTATTCCTGATCTTCTTCCATTGCTCTTCCGATATTTTTCCCGGCTTATCCGGTTTCACATATGGTCCGTCAGTTTCCAAAAGCAGATACTCGATCGGTGTCTGTCTTACCGCTTCTTCAAGCGCAGCACAATCTTCCTGTTTTTGCAGTAAAGAGCCGCCGATTCCAAGCATAAGTCCCAGCTCTTCCGTGTATATCTTAGCAGTCTCGGCATTACTTTTGAAACAGTGACATACACCACCGTGAAGCCTTTTCTTAAAGAATCGTAATATCTTTATTGCATCTTTATCGGCAAGACGTATATGCAGTATTAAAGGCAGTTTTCTCTTATCTGCTAATAAAATCTGCCATATAAACCATATCTTCTGTCTGAACCTGTGTTGTTCTTTTCTGTCATGATGATAGTCCAGTCCCAGTTCACCTATGGCAACAACAGTCTCTTTTCCTGACAATTCTGCAATTGCTTTTCTTCTCTTCCATGGTGTATAGGGAGTCCTTGTCGGATGAACACCCACTGC
>JAXJVZ010000097.1:0-9107 GCA_036308285.1 Agathobacter sp.
GAGAAGAATTACGAGATGATTTCACAGAAGGGCTACATGACTTATGACTTTTTCCTTCCAGGACTTATCATCGATGCTATCGAGGGTAAGAATGGTGATGTGCTCAAGGTCTGGGCTGATGAGCTAATGGAAAAGGATATTCATGTAGTAAACATGCTTGGATGTCATGATGGTATTCCGCTTCTTGACCTAAAGGGCCTCATCCCTGAAGAAAGAATCCAGACTCTTATCGATACCATTGTAGAAAGAGGAGGATTCGTCAAGAACCTTCATGGCCAGAAGAATGTTTACTATCAGGTTAACGCGACTTATTACAGTGCCCTTGGTGAAGACGACAAGAAGATGCTACTTGCAAGAGCTCTCCAGCTTTTCATGCCTGGAAAACCACAGGTATGGTATCTTGATTTATTTGCTGGAAAAAATGACCATGAAGCTGTTAAGAGAGCCGGAGCAGGTGGACACAAAGAGATTAACCGTACAAACCTCACAACAGAGCAGATGGATGCTCTACTTGAGACAGATGTGGTTAAGAAGCAGCTTGAGTTGCTTACTCTTCGTGCCAGCGATCCTGCATTTGCATTTGACTCAAAGCTTACAGTAACAAGCAATGACGGTCTTATGCATTTTACATGGGAAAAGGATGGTAATGTGGCAGAGCTTGATGCTAACCTCAATGACTATTCATTCTCAATTAAGACATCTGATGGACAGATCAGAGCTTACTAATTATTTTCATACAATACAATAGAGGACTTCTTACCTCTTACATTCAAAAACTTACCTCTTGGTGTAAAAGTATTTACATCAGGAGGTAGTTTTTTTATACTCAGAAACATAAAGGAGTCACGCAATGAAGATACGAATGGAAATTGATGAAAACATAGATGAAGATGAAATCGTCATTAAATGCAGGTCACTAAGTGATGAGATTATATCGCTACAGCGCCAGATATCAGAAGCAGTAAATCAAAAGCTGCAGCTTCATGTGGCAAAGGGCGATAAAGAATATTTTATTACACTGGAAGAGATATTATTTCTTGAAACGGCAGACCAGATGGTAGCAGTCCATACCAGTGATCAGATATATGTTACAAAACAGAAATTGTATGAGCTTGAGGAACTGCTTCCGGGAAGCTTTATGAGGGTATCAAAATCAACAATAATTAACACAATCATGATACGCTCAATTCACAAAAACATAACCGGAGCAAGCGAAGTGGAATTTAGTGGTACAGTCAAAAAAGCTTATGTATCACGAATGTACATAAAAGCTCTTATGAGTAAATTAGAAGAAAAGAGGATAAAAAAATGAAAGACAGAAAAAGCGTAATTTGGGGCATTCTATTAATTTTGCTGGCATTGTATGTAGTTGTTAATAAACTGGGATTATTTATTGATCTTCCAGTGGTATCAATACTTTTAAGCGTATTATTCTTATACTTCATCTATGACGGAATCGTAAAAAGAAATTTCTTTGAAATCTTTATTCCTATGGCGTTGATAGCCTGTATGTTTGACGACCAGATTTCTTATGTAATAGGTGATGCATTTTATAGACTTACACCATGGACATTATTATTCGTTGCAGTACTTCTTTCAATTGGATGTGATATGATTTTTAAAAAAAAGGATAATTACAGCATACCCCAGAAAGAGTTCAGAGGATCTTTTGTTGAGGATGTATCAGACAACGGATTTGTAAAGATTGACAGTGCTTTTGACGGTGCAACAAGATATGTCAACAGCCCATGCTTTGAGAGAGCACAGATTCATAACACATTTGGAAAAAATACAGTATATTTTGATAATGCCATTATGAAAAACGGTAATGCATTAATCGAAGTGGAAAACAGCTTTGGACAGACCGTTTTGTACATTCCAAAAACCTGGAGAGCTGACGTAGTAAGAGACTGTTCTTTCGGTGATGTAAAGATTTACGGAAGTGGCAATGCGGATATGGACGCGCCATATGTAAAAATCAGAGCTGAAGTAGCTTTTGGTGATGTAGAGATATATTTTGTATAAGTACAGAGAACCTTGGTCAAAATTGTGACTAAGGTTCTTTTGGGGTAAAGCATGATTTATCGTGCGGTTTTGCGAATGTATGGTAGGGGACCTGAATAGTTACAAAGCAGCAAAAATATTGAAAAATAATGGGAGAATGAATGTCAGAGATTGGTCCTCGAGGGTTGACAGAACCCTGCATATTTGTTAGCATTTAAGAGTAAAACTGATGATTGGGAGTAGTATGTATTCTGGAAAGTGACAGAGAGCCGGAAGTGCTGAGAATCCGGTACTGGTAAGGGATATGGAATGGACCCATGAGGGCAGCCCGAACAGAGTTGACAGTAAGAAAATAGGGATTGTCAATGATTAGTAGGCGTTGACGGCATCAACCCGTTATGTTGAAGGCACATGATAGTGTGTGGTAACTTAGGTGGCTAGAGAACTGAGCGCTTCTATCCTTGAGGATGGAAGCGTTTTTAATATTGGAAAAGTTCTACTATTCTATATATTAAAACGCTGTGCGACCTAGATTTCCTCACATGAACAATTTTAGGAGGAAAGAAAATGTCAAAGATTATTTTAACAGGAGACAGACCAACAGGAAGATTACATGTAGGTCATTACGTAGGATCACTCAGAAGAAGAGTAGAGTTACAGAATTCAGGAGAGTTCGACCAGATTTATATTATGATTGCGGATGCTCAGGCACTTACAGACAACTTTGAGAATCCGGAGAAAGTTCGCCAGAATATCATAGAGGTAGCGCTGGATTATTTATCAGCAGGACTTGATCCTACTAAGTCAAATTTATTCATACAGTCACAGATTCCAGAGCTTACAGAGCTTACATTTTTCTATTCAAATCTCGTGACAGTTTCAAGATTACAGCGTAATCCAACAGTTAAGAATGAGATTAAGCTTAGAGATTTTGAGACAAGTATTCCAGTTGGATTTTTCACATATCCAATCAGCCAGGCAGCAGATATTACAGCTTTTAAGGCTACAACAGTACCAGTTGGAGAAGACCAGCTTCCAATGATTGAGCAGACAAGAGAAATTGTTCGTAAGTTCAATTCTGTTTACGATGAAGTTCTCGTTGAGCCTGATGTACTTCTTCCGGATAATAAGGCTTGCTGCAGACTTCCGGGAACAGACGGAATGGAAAAAATGAGTAAGTCACTTGGTAACTGTATATATCTTGCAGATACTGAGGAAACTGTTAAGAAGAAGATTATGGGTATGTATACAGACCCTACACACATCCAGGTTTCTGACCCAGGACATGTAGAGGGGAATCCGGTATTTACTTACCTTGATGCATTCAGCAAGCCGGAGCATTTTGCAGAGTACCTTCCAGAGTATGCTAATCTTGATGAGCTTAAGGCTCATTATCAGAGGGGCGGACTTGGAGATGTTAAGATTAAGAAGTTCTTAAACAATGTAATTCAGGAAGAGCTTGCTCCAATCCGTGCAAGAAGAGCTGAGTATGAGAAGGACATCCCGGCTGTATATGAGATTCTCCGTAAGGGAAGTGAAGTTGCAAGAGCAACAGCTGCACAGACTCTCTCAGAGGTTAAGCGTGCAATGCAGATTAATTACTTTGATGATGCAGAGCTTATCAAAGCCCAGAGCATGAAGTACTCAGGAATTGAGGAGTAAGATATCAATAATTGTAAATATTCAGACCCATAGAGTGGATTGAAGGAATAAACCGTTTTTGAATCTTTATGGGTCATTTCGAAGAATATGTAGAATGATAAAAGTAAGGAGGCGCGACGTGGTTAAGTATTATAGAACTGACGATAGACTAATCAATGAAGTAGACCAGATAAATAACGGAGTATGGATACAGATGACTAACCCCAGTGTTGCAGAAGGTCAGCTTATTGCCGATGCTTTAAACGTCGACATAGAGGACATCCTTGCCGCACTCGATGAAGAGGAAAGCTCACGTATCGAGTTGCAGGACGGATATACACTTATTCTGGTGGATATTCCTTCGACTGAGATTAGACATGACAAGGAGTCCTATACGACAATTCCTCTTGGCATAATAATTACAAGTGACGAGATAGTCACAATCTGTACAGAGGATACTCCGGTGCTTCAGGCATTTTTAAATAACAGGGTAAAAGAATTTTCAACTAAGAAAAAACTTAGATTCGTATATCAGATTCTGTACAGAATTTCTGTTTTATATCAGAGTGATCTTCGAATTATCGATAAAATGCGTACAGAAATCGAGGAACGAGTTGGCGAGGATACAGAGGAAGAAGATCTTATCGCATTACATGAGCTTGAGTCTACACTAGTATACTTTGCGACTTCTCTCAGGGCAAATGGCAATGTGCTCGACCGACTCACCAGATATAAGAGACTTGAGCAGTATCCTGAGGATAAGGAGTTGCTTGGCGATGTAATAGTCGAGAATAAACAGGCTATCGAGATGACAAGTATTTACCGTGATATTATAAACGGAACAAGAGAGCTGATGTCTTCTGTTATTGATAACCGGCTTAACAACGTAATGAAGATTCTTACATCGGTTACAATTGTGCTTGCCATTCCAACACTTATTTCAGGTTTATACGGAATGAACGTTAATGGTGCGGGAATGCCTTTTGCAGATTCGGTATGGGGATTTGCCATAGTATGTGTAATAACACTGTTTATCTGTATCATTTCACTATTGGTATTGCGTAGAAAGAAGATGTTATAAATAAGCACTATTCAGGAAGGATAATTTATGTGGATTGCAGATAATTGGAAAGACTATCAGGTAATAGATTGTTCAGCTGGAGAAAAGCTGGAACATTGGGGCCAGTACACACTGGTCAGACCAGACCCACAGGTAATCTGGGACACACCAAAGAAGGAAAAGGGCTGGAAAAAAATGAACGGCCATTACCACAGAAGTAAAAAAGGTGGTGGAGAATGGGAATTTTTCGATTTGCCGGAAGAGTGGTCAATTAATTATAAATTGCCTATTGGAAAAGAACTTACATTTAACTTAAAGCCATTTAGCTTTAAGCATACAGGTCTTTTTCCAGAGCAGGCTACAAACTGGGACTGGTTTTCAAAGCTTATCGCAGATAAAGTGGCAACAGGCAAACAGGTAAAGGTACTTAACCTTTTTGCATATACAGGTGGGGCAACACTTGCGGCGGCAGCTGCAGGAGCGCATGTTACACACGTAGATGCGGCAAAGGGCATGGTTGCCTGGGCAAAAGAGAACGCAGTATCGTCAGGACTAGGTGATGCACCAATCAGATGGCTTGTAGATGACTGCGTTAAGTTTGTTGAGAGAGAAATAAGACGAGGAAATAAGTATGATGCGATTATCATGGATCCGCCATCATACGGAAGAGGTCCAAAAGGTGAGATCTGGAAGATAGAGGAGTCAGTTTATCCATTAATTAAGCTCACTACACAGATTCTTGTTAATGAACCTTTGTTTTTCCTTGTAAATTCATATACAACAGGACTTCAGCCGGCGGTACTTACATATATGATAAGTACTGCGTTAAAAGGCTTTAAAGGAGATGTAGAATCACAGGAAATCGGACTTCTGGTATCATCTAATGGTCTGGTTCTTCCATGTGGAGCTAGTGGCAGATTTCAGGGGAAGTAGATTTTAAATGAAAAGTATTCCAATTGACATAAATAAATCAAGCTTGATTTCTACTTTTGCAACAGAAGAATTTTATGAATCATGGAAGGTTTTTATCAGGGAACTCCTTCAGAATGCAATCGATGCGTGTAATGCGAGAGCAGCATTGGAAAAATGCTGGGGGGCGGAATTTCTTGAATATGAGCAGGCAAAGACGCTGAATGAGATTCGGGAAAATTATACACCCGGAATTACAATAGCATATGATTCAGTTACAAAATTATTTTCAATTGAGGATAATGGCGTTGGAATAAATGTCAGTGACTTGGAAAATTATGTCGCAAAAGTTGGAAGCAGTTATTACGATAGTGAGGAATTTTATAAGCAAAGGCTTAATTTTCAGGCAATTTCGAGACATGGACTTGGCTTATGTGCATGTTTTATGGTTGCGCGGGGAATATTGATTGAGTCAAAAAAAGACAGCAGTATTAATACAGCATGGAACAATGAATCACAATCGTTAGAGCCTGTAATGGCTAAATGGGTAAGTAGCAATGAATCGTTAGAATATGTAATTAGTAAAAGAAAAGAATCCGGTACTAAAATTTCTCTACCAATTATGGCTGAATATGCAGGTAGAATAACATTGGAGTTTCTGGTAGATGCTGTAAGACATTACACTATGTATCAGCCAATACCAATAACAATAAAGTATGATGACGTGGAAACTGTTTTGCATCAGGAGAAAATGAATTGGAGATTCCCACATACAGAGGTTATAGGTACTACAGTAATCCAGGTTGATAATGAATTACTTGAAGGTTATGTGGCAGTATATAATGCAAAGCAGAAGCATTTGTTTGGAGAGTCTGAGATTTTCCAGCAGAATATTCGTATTACAGAGCATGTTGAAACTTTAGAGATTCAGCCTCCATGGATTGAGAATTTTACATATCAGTTAAATATAAAAAAGCGTCTGCTTAATATGAATCTGGCAAGAACAACTGCAGCAAAGGATGAAAATCTCAGAGTATTAAGACAGAGAATCGGGCAGATTGTGATTAATCACTTTAATAAAACAGCACCTACACTGGGACAGTATCTGCCTGATGGACGGAAATTAATGCTTACACGTTTTGAGCAGGAAAATGACCTTGTAAGCAGAGCAATTGCTATCAGAGTATTCTTAAGGGGCAAAGAGGTTGAAGTGCCTCTAAAGACCGTTATACAGGGTCTGATGGGTAAGAAAATTAGAATTGCCGTAATATCAAGGGATTTGTTTAATTATTATAGAACAGGGTATGCATACAGTTTTAATAAGTTTGCAAATGAATATGATGTTGCTGTATTTGAACAGAATATAAGAGTATTTATACAATTTATGACGCCATATATTAGTCAGATGAGATATGTTATTGAAGATACTCCAGGAGTGATATATACAGATATTTCGGCGGATATGACATATAAGAAGCAATTATCTGAGTTTAGAAATAATGTCCGTTTACAACCATATGGATGCGATATGCCAAATGTTTTCTGTCTGGTATCTAATGAGCTTACTTCACCAATGGAGCTTGTTTTGAATCCATATAATAAAAATGCCAATATTCTATTAAAGGGTGAGCGTTATGAAAAAGTAAGACGATTCAAAGCAACTGTAGTTGAAAATATTAAGCAGAGAATTCTCGGCAATCTAAAAAAGTGGAATAGGATTATTGATTTTGGTGGAGAGTGTATAGATGAATATAAATCTTCCAAATCATTAAGTATTCAATCTGTATGGTGCCTTGAGGATGGCTTTGCTCAAGCGCTTAATGACCTGATTATTAAGACGTTTACACCGAAAGAAATAAAAGAATTTGATTTGATTAGTCTTCATTTTTCTGATGAAGATTTTATAAGCTGGTGGCTTCCACCGAGATAGAACTAATACAATAGACGGGAGATATTTGGATGAACGAAGAAATAGAATTTGTTGATTTAGATGAAGATAATAGTGATATAAATGAAGATAATAGTAATAAGCCTGAATCTGATCAGCCTAATGAGAAGAATACAGCAAAAGAGGTTGTTAAGGAAGTGATAAGCTGGGTTTTAACATTTGCAGTGGCCATTGCAGCAGCATTATTTATAAAAAGTTTTATCATTATTAATGCCACAGTTCCGACAGGCTCAATGGAAAATACTATAATGCCTGGGGATGATTTAATAGGATTTAGATTATCGTATGCTTTCTCAGAACCTGAGCGCGGAGATATTATTATTTTTAAATTCCCGGATGATGAGTCACAGAAATACGTAAAGCGTATTATTGGTTTACCTGGAGAAAAGATTACTATAAAGGATGCAAAGGTGTATATTAATGATTCATCAGAGCCATTAGAGGAAGAATATCTTAAGGATGAATGGATTGAGAAGACAGGTCCATATGAATATGAGGTTCCAGAGGACTGTTATCTGGTGCTTGGAGATAATAGAAATAATTCAAAGGATTCAAGATACTGGGTTAACACATACGTTACCAGGGATGAAATTATTGGAAAAGCATCATTTGTGTACTTCCCATTCAATAGATTCGGAAGTCTGTATTAAATCAGATATTTTATTTTTAGGAGGTTAATTTAATGCCAGAAAATAGTAGTTGCAGCAGTGCTTCAAGCTGCTCAAAATCAAGTTGTGAGGGTTGTTCGAGCAATCCTAAGAATAATAATCCACAGAGCTTCTTAGAGGAGCAGAATCAGTATTCTAATATTAAGAATGTAATTGGTGTTGTTAGTGGAAAAGGTGGAGTTGGTAAATCATTCGTTACATCTTCACTTGCTGTAGCAATGGCAAAGGCCGGATATAAAGTAGGAATTCTTGATGCTGATATCACAGGACCTTCAATTCCTAAGATGTTTGGGGCAAATGAGCAGATCGTCGGAGATGAGAATGGAATGATGATTCCATATGAGACTCCAGAAGGAATTAAGATTATTTCCGTTAATCTACTTATGGACAATGAGACAGACCCTGTAATCTGGAGAGGACCAGTAATCGCGGGAGTTGTAAAGCAGTTCTGGAATGAAACTGCATGGGGGGATATTGACTACATGTTCGTTGATATGCCACCAGGAACAGGCGATGTTCCTCTTACAGTATTCCAGTCATTGCCAGTAAACGGAATTGTAATTGTTACATCTCCACAGGAACTTGTACAGATGATTGTAAAAAAAGCTTATAACATGGCTGGCCTCATGAACGTTCCGGTACTTGGATTAGTCGAGAACTTCAGCTATTTAAAGTGTCCTGATTGTGGAAAAGAAATCAAGCTTTTTGGAGAGAGTAATATTGATAAAACAGCAGAAGCGTTAGGAGTAAAAGTTTTAGGAAAGCTTCCACTTGATCCAGCATATGCGCAGACAGCAGATAAGGGAGAATTTTATTCAATTGACAATAACTATCTGGATGCTGCAATTGATGTTCTTAAGAATATGTAATATTTTGC